>CASEYA010000020.1 GCA_949291975.1 uncultured Christensenella sp. | reverse complement strand
GAAATGCTTGGCAAAAATGTGCATTTTATCACCAGTCCAAAAGGGGCAAATTTAAGGCTTTTAAAAATGGCGGAAGAAAATGCAAAAGAACACATTGAAAAATATATCACAAAAGATAGACAAAAATATGACAACACCCTTGGCGCATTAAAAGTCTTACAAGAAAAACTTGGTTTAAAACATTTGCCAAGGCGCATGGAGTGTTATGATATTTCAAACATCTCGGGAACAAACAAGGTGTCTTCCATGGTGGTTTTTGAAAATGGAGAGCCAAAGAAAAAAGACTATCGCAAGTTCAAAATTAAAACAGTTGCAGGAATTGACGACTTTGCAAGTTTAAGAGAAACACTTACCCGCAGGCTTACAAGATATAAAAACCAAGACGGAGAATCTTTTTCTTCTAAGCCTGACCTTTTGATTATTGACGGTGGAAAAGGTCAACTTAGTTCTTGCTATGAAATTCTGCAAAAAATGGGGCTAAGCGACCAAATTGAAATGGTTAGTTTGGCAAAGAGGTTGGAAGAAGTATTTTTACCAAACAACCCCGCTGCTGTTGTGCTGGACCACTCTACCGCTGCGCTTAAACTTTTACAGCGCATTCGTGACGAAGCACACCGCTTTGCAATAACCTTTCACCGTGAACTGAGGGGAAAATCAATGCTTGTATCTGAACTTGATGAAATAAATGGCGTTGGACCAAAGAAAAGAAAACTTCTTTTAGAGGCGTTTGAGGACATTGAGCAAATTAAAAACGCAAGCCCAGAAGAACTTGCGCAAGTGAAAAGCATTGACATCAAACTTGCCCACACAATTTATGCACATTTCCACAAAGAAAACTAAAAATTGAACCAAAATAAAAGTTGTAAGAAGCATAAATTGCAAAATAAAAATAAAAAATCAAAACATTCAAAAATTAAAAACTTGTAAATTTTATAGTAATAATCAAAAAAGAAAGATAGATTGAACTGCACCCCAAAAGTTAGACACTTTTGGGGTGCAGTTCAGTTAATGCTGTTTTTTTGTTTTTAAAATAAAAAAGGCTATTTATAATATTCCTCAAATAAGTCGTTTGGTGTGCATTCCAAAATGTCGCAAAGTGCTTTTAAGTTTTCAAATTTTATGGCATTGGTTTGATTATTAACAAGTTTATTAAAATTTTGATAACTTAAACCCAACCTTATATAGAGCCAATATTTTGTTTTTTTCTTATCTTTTAAAATTTCTAAAATTCGAAGTTTCATATAACTTACCTCCACATTATATGACGTGTTAAATATATATTAAAAATTTGCTTGACAAATAGATATTTGCATTATATAATGTGAACATTACATATAAAAGGAGGAACGCATGAACAAGACAAAAAGAGGGCTTATGCTTGCAGGCGGAATTGTGAACATTGTTTACACGGCAATTTATGCTCCAATCATGCTTATTTCATTGCCTCTTGCAATTGAAATTTTAAGCGGAGCATTATCATTTGGTGGAAACGTTACATTTGCAGATGTCTGGGGACTTTTGAGCATCATTCTGCTAACATTGGTTTTTGTTGCAAGTTTGATTGTCAGTTGTTTTCTGCTTCCCAACCCTGACAAATCACAAAAACCAAAAAACTATTTTAAACTTTTAATCACATTGATTGTTCTTAATTTTGTGATTTTTGTGCTAGCAATTGTTTCTGTTGACATTTTTGTAATTTTGATTTCGGTTGCCACCATTGCGCTTTATATTGCCACCCTTTGTGTTCACAAGGAAGAAAACAAAATGGGCGCAAAAGCAACAATTGCGGTTGATGAAAACGGACAACAAATTCAATCTGCACCACAAGCACCAAGCATTGAAAATGAGTTAAGGGCACAATTCCAAGGTTTTGACATTTCAAATCCAACAGACCGCAAAATTTTCAGAGCAAAAGAACTTTTATCAAAACAAATTATAACAGACGAAGAATTCAAAGAAATTCTTGTTGAAATTTTAAGCAAATAGGAGAAAATCATGAATAAAGCAAAAAGAAGATTACAACTTAGCGCAAGTATTATTTCGATTATAGGGATGTTGGGGGTCATTGTTATATTCTTCCTTTTAAGCAACGCACAAGCAATCATAATGGATGAAATATATGGCGACACAGGAATGCCAGCATCTCTTAATTTCACTCAAGCAATAATTATGGCTGTTGTTGTTTTGCCAGGAATAATAATTAATATAATTATGCTCAAAAAACCTAATGCTGAAAAAACATATAAGGGTTTGAGAATTGCAAGTTCTGTTTTAATCACTTTTTATATCATTTATTCTCTGTTTGGTCCTATTTCGTTAATGACAACATCAGCAACAGAAATTGAAATTTTATATGGAAAATTATTTATATTTCCTATCATTTTGTTATTTGCTGCACTTTCGCTTTTCATCATTTCTTTTTGCGTTGGCAACCCAAAGAAAAGGAAGCTTTTTGTGGAAGATGCCGATTTGAAAATTCAAACTATTTGCAGACTTCAACAAATGAATTTAATAACAAAAGAGGAAGCAAAACATTTCATTTTTATTCAAGCAACAAAATAAAGATTTTTAACATATTTTATAACCACCTATTTGAGCAGCACAATTTTGTGCTGTTTTTTGTTTTTAATAACATGATAATCTTAGCACTTAAAAGTTTTATCTTTTTAATCATAGACATATCTTCAAAATAAACAGTTAAGGCGATTGTAAAAAATAACGAACTTTGTTTGTTGATTGCAAATAAAATTTATGAATTGCAAAATGTTTTTCATATAAAAATCAAAAAAACCTTATCGATAAAAGATAAAGTTTTTTAGTTTAATAATGATATTTGATAGATTTTAACGCAAAAATTAACATTTTTTCAGGTTTTTTATGGTATTTTTTTGCAAAACACTATGCTCGCATCAAAGCAATTTGCAGATATTTACCCGTAAAACTTTCTGGAACTCTTGCAATTTCTTCTGGTGTTCCTGTTGCCACCACTGTTCCACCACCACTTCCACCTTCTGGCCCAAGGTCAATAATATAATCCGCACACTTAATCACATCAAGATTATGCTCAATGACAACCACTGTGTTTCCAGCATCAACCAGTTTGTGCAGAACTTTCATCAGGTTTTTAACATCATACATACTAAGTCCAGTTGTTGGTTCATCAAGAATATAAAGTGTTTTACCAGTGGTTTTCTTGCTTAGTTCAGTGGCAAGTTTAACCCTTTGCGCCTCCCCACCAGAAAGTTCGGTGGCAGACTGACCAAGTTTGATATATCCAAGTCCAACATCCATAATTGATTTAAGTTTGTTTTTAATGTTTGGAATATTCTCAAAAAATTTGCAGGCATCCTCCACTGTCATGTCCAAAACATCAGCAATGGACTTACCCTTATATTTAACTTCCAAGGTTTGATGATTATATCTCTTTCCCTTGCAGACATCACAGCGAACGGTTATATCTGGCAAGAAATACATTTCAATCTCTTTAACACCCGCACCCTCACAACTGTCGCACCTTCCACCTTTTACATTAAAACTGAAACGGCTTGCAGTATATCCCCTTTCTTTTGCTTCAATGGTGGTTGCAAAAAGTTCACGAATAAGGGTAAACACACCCGTATATGTTGCAGGGTTACTGCGTGGCGTTCTGCCAATTGGAGACTGGTCTATGTTTATTACCTTATCGAACTCTTTTAGGTTTTTTATCTTTTTAACCTTGCCAACTTGAAGTTTGGTTTTGCTTATTTCGTTTGAAGCATATGGATATAAAATACGATTGATAAGGCTTGATTTACCACTTCCACTAACACCAGTTACAGCAGTAAAAACTCCTGTTGGAATTTTTACATCAATATTTTGAAGATTGTTTTCTTTTGCTCCAATAATTTCAATGAAATCATTTGGAATTCTTCTATATTTTGGCAAAGAAATTTTTTCTTCGCCACTTAAAAACTTGCCTGTTATAGAGCGCTCACAGTTTTCAATGTCTTGCACCGAACCTGTTGCAACAATTTCACCGCCATGCACCCCAGCATATGGCCCCACATCAACAATGAAATCGGCGGTTCGAATGGTGTCTTCGTCATGCTCAACCACAATCACACTGTTGCCAAGGTCTCGAAGATTGGTAAGTGTTTTTAAAAGCCTGTCATTATCTCTTTGATGAAGCCCAATGCTTGGCTCGTCCAAAATGTAAAGCACACCAACAAGCCCACTTCCAATTTGTGTGGCAAGTCTGATTCTTTGAGCCTCTCCACCGCTTAAAGTTTCTGCTGAGCGAGATAGTGTTAAATAGTTCAGCCCCACATCAATCATAAATCTTAGCCTTGCTTTAATTTCCTTTAAAATGCTTTCTGCAATTTCTGTTTTTGCTTTGCTTAATTTAAGTTCACAAAGATAGTCATAGAGTTTATCAACAGGATAATTTGTTAGGTCAATAATGGTCTTGCCATCAATTTTCACACTTAAAGCCTTTTCGTTAAGCCTTTTTCCATGGCAATGACTGCATTCTGTTTGACGAATAAGACGGGCAATATCCTGTTTTATAAACTCACTGTTTGTTTCGTGATATCGCCTGTTAAGATTGTTAACAATTCCCTCAAAAGTTGTGGTAAAGCCTCGCCCATTGCTTGCATAAATGGTATATTTCTCGTCCCCTGTTCCATAAAGCAAAGTTTGCAAATCTTCTTTTGGAAGTTTTTCAAGCGGACAATCAAGGTCAATGTTGTGCGACTTTCCAACAGCCTCAAAAATTTGACGAGCAAAGGTATGCTCTTCTCCACGCCAACCGTTTACCGCAAGCCCACCCTCACGCACAGAAAGTTTTTTATTTGCAAGCACCAGGTCAACATCAACCTCTTCGGTATATCCAATTCCCGAGCATTTTTCACAAGCACCAAAAGGCGCATTAAACGAGAAAAGTCTTGGAGTAATTTCTTCCAGCACATATCCACATTCTGGGCAGGAATAAAGAGTGGAAAAAAGTTCTTCTTTGCCATCACAAAGCGCAACCACAAGCCCGTTTGATAGTTTTATTGCAACTTCTACACTTTCGGTAAGGCGTGCTAAAATTTCTGCATTTATCACAAGCCTGTCTATAATTACACTGATAAAATGCTTTTTGTTTTTATTCAAAACAATTTTATCATCAAGGGTAAAGTTCTCGCCATCCACAATTACACGGCTGTATCCATCTTTTTTTAAACTTTCAAAAAGTTTTGCAAAAGCACCCTTTTCACCACGAACAACAGGCGCAAGAATTTGCACCTTTGAACCCTCCTCATAACTTAAAATTTTTTCAACAATTTGGTCAAGAGGTTGCTTTTCAATTGGCTTGTGGCAGTTTGGACAATATGGCGTTCCAATGCGAGCAAAAAGAAGACGAAGATAGTCATAGATTTCAGTAACCGTTCCAACTGTTGAGCGTGGGTTGTGGTTTGTTGTCTTTTGGTCAATACATATTGACGGAGAAAGCCCGTCAATGCTTTCGACATCGGGTTTTTGGGTTTGCCCCAAAAACATACGAGCATAACTGGAAAGGCTTTCAACATATCTTCTTTGACCTTCTGCAAATATAGTATCAAAAGCAAGTGTTGATTTTCCACTTCCGCTCACACCCGTGAAAACAACAAATTTATTTCTTGGAATTGTTAGATTTATATTTTTAAGGTT
>CASEYA010000019.1 GCA_949291975.1 uncultured Christensenella sp. | reverse complement strand
TTTTTTATAGTATATCTAATTTTAATTTTTTTAGCAAACATTTTTATGAGTTTTTTGACAAAAATTAAAAAATTTGCCATCTTTTTTAAAAAACACTTGTTTTTAACATTTTTGACTTGCTTTTATAAATTTTTTTAAAAGTTTTTAAAAAGTTCTAAAAATTGCCCACTGTTATTTTGCAAAATTAAAAACTTTAACAAAGTTTTGCAAGGTTTTTATCAATTTTTATAATTTTTTTACTTTAATGCTCTAATTTGCAATTATGACATAAAAAGCACTGTGAAAACTTTGCCAAGTTGTTATGCATGACTTTTTGATAAAAGTTATATTTTTTACTTAAACACTTTTTTATTAAATAATAACTTAAAAACAAGGCTGTTACTTTGATAAAAAAATTGCCTCTCGGCAATTTTTAACCCTCATAGAAATCAAGTAAACAATCTTGCAGTTCTTGATTGTAAAAACGAATGCTTTTAATTGGTGCAATTAAATAGTTAAGGCTAATTAGAAGTGCATTGATAATTTTTAGATTACGAATATCAACCGCTTGCAAAAGAGCATCAATGGTTATGTTGATTTCTTCAAGGCGGTCTTGCTTTACTTTGCGGTCGGCATGTGCCGCTTCTTTGATTTGTGTTAGAATTCTTGTGATATTTTCGAAAAATTCAGACAACTGGTCATTTTGCTCTTCTACCTCTTCTTCGTCCTCCTCTTCTTCCTCTTTTGGTTCTCTTTCAAGAAAACCAACCATTTCACAAAGAGTATCTCTGAACGGATATACCACACTTTGAACAAAGTTGATAAAACCATAGGACATATTTCCGTCATCAGTTATAAAGAAATCACGAATGAATTGATGAAGGTCAAGTTGGTGTGTATCACACTCACTCAAAATGCCATAAACAAGTGCAACAACCTTGCTGTCTTCTTCTGGCAATTGAAAAAACAGGGCTTTCATTTCATTTTTAACCTGCGCTTTGCTGAACTCGTTATCAAAATTAAAATTAATCAAACACTCGCCAACTGTGGCAAAAAGTTCTGGGCTTTCGGTAATACATTTCAAAATTGCACCAATTTTTGCGTCAGCAAGAATTAATTTTGCGTTTATCAAATCCGAGCAGGCATCATAAAATTCGGCAAACTTTTTAAATTTTAAATCTTCCATATCTTAACTCCACTTTTTTGAATTCCCATATAGTTTATCACAATTTTTTTAAAACACCAAACATTTTGCGAACTTTTTTTATTTTTTTCTATCTTTTTTGTTTGTCAAGAAAAAAAGGTTGTGATATAATAGCAGAATAAAACCAAGGAGGAAAAAATTTTGAAAGAAACATTTTCGGAAAGCGACACTGAAACAAAATTGATTCTTCTTTATATGCTAGAACAAATTGAAATTCCGTTAAGTGAAAAATTTATCTTTGATATTTGCACCACCAGAAACCCGTGGATAAACTATATGGAATGTAAAGCCGTTTTCCCTGAACTTTTAAAATTTAACATGATTTTTTCGCCAGATAAAAGTGAAGAAAACAAAAGATATTCACTCACTGCGCTTGGCAGAAACTGTGTTAATTCGTTTTATAATGAAATTCCAGAAAATTTAAGAGAAGACATTTCAACCTTTTGCAAAAATAATAGAATGTATTTTAAGCGTTTGCAAGAATATGTTGCAGACTTCAAAAAGAATGCAGATGGAACCTATATGGTTACCATGCGAATTATTGACTCGACCTCAAACATTCCAGCTTTTGAAATTGCTATAAATCTTCAAACAAGAGCAGAAGCGATTAAAGCGGTTGAGCTATGGCCAACAAGAGCGCCAAATTTTTATGAATTTGTATATGCTAATCTACTTGACTATAATTCAAAAGGAGAATAAAAAAATATGGAGTCTTTTAGAACTGTGGGAACCTGTGCAAGACAAATTTTGTTTGATGTTGATGAAAACAATGTTTTGCAGGATGTTAAATTCCTTGGAGGTTGTGCAGGTGGTTTGCAGGCACTCTCAAAACTTACATGCGGGAAAAAAATTGAAGAAATCATTGAGATTTGTGAGGGTATTCAGTGTAAAAATGGAACAAGTTGCCCTGACCAATTTGCAAAAGCACTGAGAGAATATATTAAGAGAAAAGAAAATGAAAAACTTGGAATTGAACCCGCAAGGCGTGGTCATCCACCCGTGTTCCGTGTTAATATTCAAGTTATCAAAGTGGTTAACCCAAAGGAAGAGTAAATCTTCTTTTTTTATTTTTATTAATAAAACATTTTCAATTGCTTGCCTTTGACGAAGAACAAAGCAAATAAGAAAGGTTTTGCGTGTTTTGGCGATGAATGTTTAAAAGCACACCAACACTTGCAAGAAAAACAACCAAACTGGTGCTTCCCGCACTGACAAAAGGAAGTGGTAAGCCCGTTGGCGGAACAAGCCCTGTTACCACCATGACATTTAAAATTGCCTGAATGGCAATTATTGCAGAAATACCCGTTGCAAGATAGCAACCAAATCTTGTTCTTGCCTTTTTTGCAATATTAAGCCCAGCAATAATCAAAATAGCAAATAAAACAAGCACACAAATTGCGCCCACAAACCCCAATTCTTCGCCTATGATTGAAAAGATAAAGTCGCTTTCGGAAAATGGTAAAAAGGAGTATTTCGCTCGTGAGTTAAAAAGTCCAACCCCAAAAAATCCACCACTGCCAAGACTGTAAAGCGATTGAATCAGCTGAAAACCCTCACCTTGCGGACTTGCCCATGGGTCCAAAAAAGCAAGAATGCGGTAGATTCGATAGGGCTCAATTAAAATGAGAATTGGAATAGCCACCGCAATTGGAATAAGAAGATAGAAAAGATGCCTTAATTTTATTCCGCCAACAAGAAGCATAACCAGCATAAGCGCACCAACACAAAGTGTTATAGACATATTCGGCTCGCACATAATCAAAAAACACATGATAAAACCCGCACACAAAACGGGAAGCGCACCCTTAAATGTTCCAAGCCTATCTTTATTTTTTGCCATGTAACCAGCACAAAAAATGATAAAACAAAATTTTGCAATTTCACTTGCCTGAAAGCTGAAAAAACCAAAACCTATCCACCTTTTTGCACCATAACTTTCAATACCAATGCCTGGAATAAAAACAATGCAAAGGAAAATTATTCCAAGAGCCAAAGCATAATATCTTAGTTTAACTAGAATATTATAATTCATAAAATAGCAAAAAGCACACACTCCAAGCCCAAGAAGCGCACCAATAATTTGCTTTTGAACAAAAAACATTGAGTTTCCATAGTTTTGCTCTGCAGTGTAAGAGGAGGCAGAATATACCATGATTATGCCAAGCACAACAAGAGCAATGGTTGGAACCAAAACAAACCAGTTTATGCTGTGTTTACCATGGTAGAAAAAACCAGTTTTCAATTTCTCATCAAAAACATGTGTTTTTTTTGTTAATGAAAGAAACTTCATCTTTTCAAGTCCTTTACCAAATTTTTAAAGAACTCTCCCCTTTCTTCATAGTTATTAAACTCATCAAAACTTGCACAAGCGGGCGACAGCAACACAACCTCTGCGCCAGAATCTTTTACTGCTTCATCAAAGGCATCTTGCAAGCCTTTTGTTTTTACAATTGTTTTAAAGCCTGATTTAATTCCATTTTTATAAATCTTTTTTGCTGTTTTGCCATATGCCACAATTTTTACAACATTTTTTGGTAAATGCATAAACAATGTGGAAAAATCTTCTTTTTTATCGCTTCCACCAAGAATTAAAACAAGTGGCTCGCTGAAATGACACAAAGCAGAAAGACAAGAATGAATGTTTGTTGCTTTTGAGTCATCATAAAAACTGACTTTACCTATGGTGTCCACAAACTCAATTCTGTGTTTTGGCAAAGAGAAATTTTCAAGCGCTGTTATGATGTTTTCTTTGCTTATCCCCAAATAATATGCTATTAAAATTGCGCACATAACATTTTGAGCAAAAAGCCCTTTATGTTTTGAGAGGTCAAAATCAAAAACCTCTTTTGTGATATTATCCATTATAATTGTCCAATTGTTGCCATTTTTAAAAATACCGTTAAAATTTTCTTGTTTATACTTTGAAAAATATAATATTTTTGGAAAAATAGTTTTTGAAAGTGATTTTATCAAAATATCATCAAAGTTCAAAACAGCCACATCTTGCTTGCTCATATTTTTAAAAAGATTAAATTTTGCCTGTGCATATTGCTGAAAGTTTTCATATCTATCCATGTGGTCTGGCGCAAGATTTAAAATTGCAGAAATTGTTGGCTTGAAATTTTTTATATGTTCAAGTTGAAAACTGCTGACTTCACATATTGCAATGTCATCTGCACCCATTTTTAAAACTTCTTCGCAAAAAGGAGTGCCAATGTTGCCAACAAGAAAGGTTTTCTTTTGTGTTTTTAACATTTGATTTAAAAGATTAACTGTGGTTGTCTTTCCGTTTGTGCCTGTTATTGCAACTATTTCACAAGGACAAAACATTGACGCAAGTTCAATTTCACTTATCACTTCAATGTTATATTTAAAAGCCAAATGCTCTATTTTTTTAAATGGAACACCTGGGCTTAAAACAATGCAATCAATGATTTTTGCTAATTTTTTATTTAAAGTAAAGACAAAATTAACTTTTTCGTTTAAAATTTTTGCATTTTTAAGTTCCTCGCCAATTTTTTTGTTATCATCATAGGCAAACACCTTATATTCTTTTTTTACAAGAAGATTGCAGGCTGAAATTCCGCTTCGACCGAGCCCAATTACCAAATAGTTCATAACCCCTCCTAAATCAAACAAAGAACCACCGCTGTTACGCTTGATATAATGGTTATTACTATATATATGGCAACAATCTTGCTTTCATGAATGCCTTTTTTCTCAAAATGATGATGAAGTGGTGCCATAAGAAAAATTCTCTTTTTTGTTCTTTTATAGTGAAGCACTTGAATAATCACACTGATTGCACTAATTACAAAAGTTACACAAATGAAGAAAAGAGTGAAAATCTGCCCACAAAAAGTTGCAATAGCACAAATAACTCCGCCAAGCGCCAAAGAACCAGTGTCACCCATAAAAATCTTTGCTGGGTATGAATTAAAAATCAAAAATGCCAAAACCCCACCCGCAACACAAAAACCAAGAAGTGCCAAGTTTTGCATTTCTTCAAGATATGCAAGATTTGCTCCCATTTCCATTTGGCTGTTTGCAGTTAAAAGACAAATTATGCTCACAGCAACCAACGAAACAAAACTTGTTCCACCAGCAAGTCCATCAAGCCCATCGGTTAAATTTGCACTGTTGGTCATGGCAATAAATGCCACAAAAACAAGTGGAATTATCCACCAATCAATGTTTACATTCTCAAATCCCCATGGCAAAAACACATTTCCGCCAACAAACTGGCTGTTATAGACAAAAAAGGCAACCAAAAGAGCAATGCCTGCTTGTCCAACCAATTTTTGATAGGCTTTAAGCCCCAAATTCTTATGTGTTCTTATCTTTATGAAGTCATCTAAAAAGCCCAGTATTCCGTATGCAAGAAAAACAACCAAAGCAACAACAGATAGTGAGTTTGAGCCAGACATAAACACCAGAAAAACAGCAAACGCACTGATTAGAAAAATAAGACCACCCAAAGTTGGTGTTCCATCCTTTTGTTTGTGCGCTTCGACATAATGCAAAATTGTCTGCTTTGCTCGTGCTTTTTTTGCTAGTTTTATCACAAGTGGAGCAATGCAAACACCCACAACAAAAGAAAGCAAAAAGGCAATAAGAAATCTAATCATTAAAAATATTTTTCTCCTTTTTAAGTTTTTGATATTCACTTAAAACGGTATCTAAGTCGCTGTATGGATATTTAACACCACCAATATCCAAATAGTTTTCAGCACCCTTGCCACTTATCACGCAAACATCACCTTCTTTTAGCATTTGCAGTCCATAACTTATGGCATCAACTCTATTTTCAATGCAAAGATAATTTTTGCTAGCAAGCTTAACCCCAACTTCAATCTGTGCAATTATATCCATTGGTTTTTCAAGTCGTGGGTTATCACTGGTAATAATGGTAAAATCTGCCAACAATCCACTGATTTTACCCATGATTTCACGCTTGGCTGTATCTCGATTTCCACCACAGCCAAAAACAGAAACTATCTTTCCGTTTGTCACTTCACGGACTGATGTTAAAATATTTTTAAGTCCATCAGGGGTGTGAGCATAATCAATAACTGCGCTTGTTTTGTTATCAAAATTGATAACATTAAATCTTCCCGCCACGCTTTGCATATCATTTAAGCCTGATATAATATCTGGTGTTTTTATTTTTAAAATTTTACACGCAGTAGCGGCAGAAAGCGCATTATAAAGGTTGAATTGCCCAATCATTTTTGTCTTTATGTGCAACATCTCATCAAAAAGGTTCAAAAAATATTCCGTGCCGTCAATTTTGAACTCATAGTTAACAGCAAAAACATCACTTGGGTTATTTAAACCAAAAGAAAAAACATTGTTTTTATCCTTGGTGTTAAGCAAAAGTTCCTGCCCACTTTTATCATCGGCGTTTATCACAATGTTTTTACAAAATTTTTTATTTAAAAAACCAAGTTTGGTATTTTTATAACTTTCAAAAGTTTTAAAGAAATCAAGGTGGTCTTGCGTTATGTTTGTTAAAATTCCAACATCAAATTTTATGCCTTCGAGTTTGCCAAGTTTAATAGCATGAGCGCTTGCTTCCATAACCACAAAATCAACCCCTTTGTTTAGCATTTGGCAAAAAAGGCTGTGCAGTTCAATTGGGTCTGGTGTGGTCAAAGTGGCAGGCAACACAATGTCATCAATCACAGTGCCAATTGTTCCTATAACCCCAACTTTAAAGCCCGCTTTTTCCAAAATTGATTTAATTATATAGGTGGTTGTTGTTTTTCCATTTGTTCCTGTTATTGCAATCAGTTTTAATTTTTGCGCTGGATTGTCAAAAAAATTGCCTGCAATCAAACTCATTGCCAAGCGGGAATCTGGCACCACAATTTGAGGCAAATCTACATCAACAGGATGCTCTACAACAAGGGCAACTGCACCCTTTTGTTTTGCAAGAAAGGCAAAGTTATGCCCATCACTTATTTCACCTTTTAAACAAAAATAAAGAGTGTTTTTTTGCATCTTATTTGTATCACAAGAAAGGTGCAGAATTTCGACTTTATCAAAATTACCAATAAATTTCACAACTTTTTGACGCTTTAACAATTTTTCAATTTTCATTTTTGACCTCTTTTTTTAATTATAACGCAAAATTTTTTCTTTTGTTAACAAACGCAAAAAAAGACATTATTTTACAATTTTAGTAGCACAATTTCATTTTCATAGAGCATTTCACCTGGAGCAACCGATTGCCAAATAACATATTCCCCTTCTCCATCTACTTCATATTGCAATTTCATTGATTTAATCATTGAAGCGGCCTCGGTCAAAGAATAACCAACAAGATTTGGCATTTCAATGGTTTCCATAAGTTTTTTAAGGTCTTCATCTAAATTTGTTGGTTCTTCTCCAAGATAGTCAAAAAGTCCAGAAAAAATTTGTTTAGCATATGGAGCAGCAACCAAACTTCCGTAATATTGCCCCGCACTTGGCTCGTCAACGCAAAACAACATAACATATTTTGGATTGTCAACTGGATAGCAACCAACAAATGATGAAACATATTTTCCTGTTGCCACAACCCCGTTTTCATATTTTTGTGCTGTTCCTGTTTTACCTCCAATTCGATAGCCTGGCACAAAGGAATAAAGTCCATCACTTTTACTTACGACCTGTTCCATCATATAAAGAATTTTCTCACTTGTGTCAGCAGAAACCGTTTTACCTTTAGCAACCGAAGAAAATTCTTTTGTGACACCACTTGCACTTGTTATGCTTTTAACAAAACGAGGCTGATAAAGTGTTCCTGTTAAAACCCCGCAAACACTTGCAAGCATTTGAAGTGGTGTTACGGCAATTGCTTGACCAAAACTAATTCGGGCAAGGTCAACATTTTTTACACTTGTTACATCCATCATAATTCCACCACTTTCACCAGCAAAATCAACGCCTGTTTTGCTCCCAATTCCAAATTTTTTCAAATATGAATAAAGTGTATCCGCACCCAAACGAAGCCCTAAATCCATAAAAACGCTGTTACAACTGTTGCAAACACCTTCGACAAGGGTTTGACTGCCATGTCCGTTTGTCTTCCAGCATTTAATCTTTTGACCATCAACAATGCGAAAACCTGGGTCATAAAACTTTTCATCAAGAGAGGTAACACCCTCTTCGAGAGCAGCGGCAAGCGTGAAAAGTTTAAAGGTGCTACCTGGTTCATATATATCTGTTATCATAGAATTTTTACTGCTCTGCATAAGACTTGCAACATCATCACGAGGTGGATTGTTAAGGTCAAAAGATGGCGAAGAAGCCATAGCCACGATGTCGCCATTTGTTGCATCCATAATGATTGCATGCACACCTTGTGCTTCTTGCTGAGTATACGCAAGGTCAACAATGGTTTGCAAAATTTGCTGTATATTTACATCTATTGTGAGTTCTATTGTGCAACCAGAAATTCCAACAGTATATGATGTTGTTGAACCGCTGATTTCAAGCCCTGTGATATCACTTTCGGTATATGTTGAACCATCAATTCCTTGCAAATAACTGTCGTAAAACGCTTCTAGTCCCGCCTGACCAAAATTATCAATGGTGCAAAATCCAAGAACATTAGATAAAAGATTTTCAAAAGGATAGTATCTTGTGCTTGTTTCAGTTAAATAAACACCCGATAAATTTTTTGCTAAAATAAGGCGTGCATCATCAAAACTTACCTGTTGTTTGATAAGGTGTTCAGAACTTGTGCGGTCTTTTGCTTTTTTTAAAACAGTTTGATAGTCAACGCCCAAAATTTCACTCAAACTTAGTGCCACATCTTCGGCATCTGTTACATTGCTAGCACGAACATAAACATTATAACTTGTATATGAAGTTGCCAACACCTCACCTGTGCTATCTTTGATGTTTCCACGCAGTCCTGACATGGTTAAGTCTCGTGTCCACTGAGAAATGGCACGCATTTGAAGCTTTTGCCCTTGCAAAATTTGAACAATAAAAAGTTTTATAAAAATCACAATAAACAAAAAGATTACCGCAATTATAATTGCCAGTAATCTCTTTTGTAGTGAAAAAGATGAATATTTATGTTTCAACAAAATTATCTCCCAAATAATTTTGCAAAGAAATTGCACACTTTATCCCAAAAATTTGTTGGTGCACTGTTTTCTTGTGTTGGGTTTTTTGCAGAAAGGTCAACGCCAGCTATGTTTTCCCTGTCTGCCTCAACCATGCCTGAACTTGCAATCAAATCATAGTCTTGCAGTTTTTGAAAATATTCCTCATTACCCTGTTGCAGAATTTGTTCTTGCTGTGAAATATCATTTTGAGTTGTTGCAACCTTTCTTGCAAGTGAGTTGATATTAATCATGTTATAGGTAAAAAGTCCAAGCAAAAGAACAATGCAAACGCCAGCAGTAATAAACCAAAGTTTTTTTCTTTGTGTTTTCTGCTCTGGCTCAGGTTTGATTTCTTCTTTTATCTCAATGGTAGGCTCTTTTTCTGTTTTAGATACCACTTCTTGATAACTGTGACGGCGTCTTAGTGTGTTAAGCGCATTTTTATCACCATAAAATGGGTTGAAGTCGTCATATGCATCATCATGGATATGTTGATTAACTGTGTTGTTATCAATTTTGTTATAGACTTTTTGCAACTCTTCTGTTTTATGGTCATTTTCAAAAAGTGCTTCTTCTGCTTTTTTATTTACTTCTTGAAAACGCTTTCTTTCAACTTCGTTATCAAGCATATCAAAAAGTGAGCCACTATATGCAACATCTTTCATGGTTTTGGTGCTTTTCTTTGCCATATATTATATTCTCCTTTTACAATTTTTAGAAGTCAAATTTTTTCCAATATACGAAGTTTTGCGCTATGGCTTCTGGAATTTTCCGCTTGCTCTTTTTCACTTGCTAAAATTGGTTTTTTGTTAACAAGGTTTGCCTGTCTTTTATGCCCACAAACACAAACAGGAAAATTTGGTGGACAAATGCAGTCTGTTGATAAAAATTTAAAAGCATCTTTAACAATTTTATCTTCAAGAGAATGAAAGGTCAAGACAACAAGCCTGCCTTTACTGTTTAGGCTTTCAGTTAAATCAATCAGTGTTTCATATAAATTTATCAGTTCACTGTTAACCTCAATTCTAAGTGCCTGAAATATTTTTTTTGCGCTGTGCCCTTTTTTATATCTTACCTTTTTAGGAACGCTTCTGTCTATGATATCAACCAGTTCAAAGGTTGTTTCAATGGGCTTGTCCTCACGGGCTAAAACAATGTTTTCTGCAATTCGCTTTGAAAAGGTTTCTTGACCATAGTCAAAAAAGATTTTTTCTAACTCTTTTTGCGAATACTCATTCACAACTTCAAAAGCACTTAAATCTTGCTCTTTGTTCATACGCATATCAAGACGAGCATTTTGCATATAGGAAAACCCACGCTCTTTGCTGTCTATTTGATGCGAACTAACACCAAGGTCAATCAAAATTCCATCAAAATTTGTTAGTTTATAGAATTCCATTGCCTTTTTGAACTCTTTAAAATCACAATGATAAAACATCACATTTTTAAAAGATTTAAGTCTTTCTTTTGATGACTGAATTGCCTCAATGTCTTTATCTAGGCAAAGCAATTTTCCAGCTGTAAGCCTTTTTGCAATTTCAGCAGAATGTCCTGCACCACCAACAGTGCAGTCAAGATAGATGCCATCTTCTTTTATGTTAAGAGCATCCAAACATTCATTAAGCATAACAGGATAGTGCTTAAACTCAGCCATAACAACCACCTTTTTGATAAATTTTGGGTTAAATTTATAAAAATTTGCAATTTTTCACAGTTTTTTACAGTTTTTTATCATTTTTTCAAGCAATTTTTTGCATTTTGTTTTATTTCTAATTTTTAGAAATATTATTTTGTTATATCAATTTCAACCAGTTTACAATCAACTTGGTCACAAGAGGTCAGTAAATATCTTATTCCATTTTTTACAAAATCAAGTTTGACTCGACAACTTTTTCCGTGCAGATGTCCATAGACAACACAATTGACATCATATTTTTCTAAAAGAGCGGTAACTTCGCTGTCTTGCATTTTTGCATTGAATGGCGGATAGTGTGTCATGGCAACCACAAAATCATCTTCCTTGCGCATTTTTTGCATCGCCTGCAAACTAAGTTCTAGTCGAATTAACTCTCTTTTATATATCTTTTCATCTTCTTCACTTTTAAAATCTGTTTCAGGCACTGTCCAGCCACGGCTTCCACAAATTAAAACATCATCAAATCGCAAACAATCATTTTGAATTGCATACATATTTTCTGGCAACGCATTTCTAACTGCACTGATACTTTTCCACCAATAGTCGTGATTTCCTCGTAAAATAATTTTTTTACCCTTTTGCTTGCCTATAAGCTCAAGGTCAGGCAAGGCCTCTTCAAGATACATTCCCCAACTTATATCACCAGCAATCAGCACCAAATCATCCTCACCCACTTTGTTGTTCCAATCAGCACAAATGCGTTCAAAGTGGTCCTCCCAACCAGCACCAAAAACATCCATTGGCTTTTCTGCCACTGTGCTTAAATGTGTATCACTTATTGCAAAAATTTTCATATTATCATTTTCGCACTTTTTACAAAATTTTGCAAGTGTTTTTGGTAAAAATAGTTTACCGTTTATATACCTTCTATATTATAAGTTCCTAAACGACCCAAATGAAATTGTAATTAACACTTGACATTATAAAACCCCTTATGTATAATAATAACTGCCATCGCCTCTATAAACAGAGGAGCCACGGTGAATTCGCGTGGACATGAGAGAACATAGGCTTTTAGTGTAGACTCTCAATTGCCACTTATGGTAACATAAGTGGACTTTTTTTATTTTGCAAAACTAGTAATTGATACGGGGTTTTTAATAAATGACACCACGATTTAAATTGCTAAAATAACAACATAAATAAAAAATATTCTAAAACTAAAAAAGCAAACAACAATTTGCTTGCTTTTTTTGGTGGGGATTTTCAATTACTGCACGCTATTTGGGTTAATTGGCGTTGGTTGTGAAGAAGGATAAAGTGGCAATTCAAAGAATCCTGCACAAATATCCTGCGTTGCCTCTTGGCAAGGTGGAATATTGCAATATCCATAACTTGGCACTAAAATTTCTACTTCTGCCACAACCTTGATTATAAGCATAACGCACGCATCAAGAATAATGTCAGTTGCCGATGAAAAAGTTGCTTGAGGAAGCACTACACTTGCAACAGGTTCAATTCTGTATGGAACCATTGATGCTTGTGGCACAAACAAAATCACGCTTTCGTCCAAAGTTATGTAGCCAGTTGCTGTTCCTTCGACATTGTTTGCATCGGTGTAAACAACATCAATTGGAATTTGTGCGGTAACACTAACTCTTGCAAAATTTGGTCTATCGTTAAGTCTTGTTACTGTTACATTTGTAAAGGTAACTTCTTCAGTTGTTGAAGACTGACCAGAAACAAAAGTAAGTGGTGCCACTGGGTTTGCTGGCGTGAAGTTAGAAAGCGTTACCGTTACATCTTCAAGATGTTCACGCTTTAAACACGCATCAAAAACCTTTTTAGTTTGCAAACATACTTTTTCGCACAAACAGCGCATTGGATTTGATGTAATTGGACCAGGCATGTTTTCCGTTCTTATTCCTGAGAAAAAAGACATTGAAAAGTACCTCCGTAAATTTGACCCTACACTAATATGTTATGAAATAAGTTTATTTTTCGTTACTACAATAAAAATTTATTTTAACATCTTTTTAAAACCATGTTTAATCCTTTTATTTGAATATCATAAAGTATGAATTATTTTTGATATAAAATTAAAAACATGAAAAAAGTTCAATTTTAACAAAAAAATCACTGAAAAGTGATTTTTTTAAAGCATTTTATTTGCACTTCTAAAAATTTTGGTAACTTTATATTCAATGAGTTCACGAACCCTATCCTTTGCATATTGCAAATATTTTCTTGGAGTAAACTCTTGTGGATTGTTTGCCAAAAACTCTCTAATAGCCGAAGTAAAGCAAACTCGAAGGTCGGTGTCGTTGTTAACCTTGCACACGCTCATTTTACAAGCCTTTTTAATAAGTTCCTCAGGAACACCCTTTGCACTTTGAATGTTTCCGCCATATTTGTTTATTATATCAATATATTGCTGTGGAACATTTGAAGCACCATGCAAAACAATTGGAATATCTGGAATTAATTTGCTGATATTTTTCAAAATATCAAAACGCAAAGTTGGTTCTCCTTTAAACTTAAAAGCACCATGACTGGTTCCAATTGCAACAGCAAGGCTGTCAACACCTGTTCTTTTTACAAAATCAAGTGCTTGTTCTGGGTCTGTGTATTGATGCTCAGATGCAGACACATCATCTTCTACACCTTTTAAAACACCAAGTTCACCCTCAACAGGAACACCATGTTTATGCGCAAAATCACAAACTTTTTTTGTTAAAGCAACATTTTCTTCATATGGTAAATAACTGCCATCAATCATTACCGAGTTAAAACCAATTTCAATGCAATTTTTAACAGTTTCAAAGTTCTTGCCATGGTCCAGATGAAGAGCAATTGGAATGTCAGTTTTAGCAGCTGCAATATCCACAACTTTGCGAATATACTCTGGCTCGGCATATTTAATCCCCCCCTCACTCATAGCAAGGATAACTGGTGAATGTTTGTTCTGGCATCCATCCACAATGGCACGCATCATTTCAACACTGCTGAAATTAAAAGCACCAACAGCATATCCATTTTTAAGAGCGTGATGTAAAATTTCTATTTCACTTGTTAATTTATTCATAATTCATCTCTCCCTAGGATTTATTATAGTTATAATTCACATAAAAATCAAACAAATCTTATAGATTTTTAAAAAAATTGCTTAAATTTATTTTATTTTTAATTTTATTTATTGTATAATTGATTATAATAACAAAAGGAGAAAAAATGTTAACAACCATCATTCTTGCAAAACCAATAGATGCAAGTTATCCAGAAAAGCATTTAAAAATGCTGGAAAGCATTAGCAAAACAGAGCGTGACTTTGAAGTTGTTTTTCTAGCAACCAGTGATTTTCAAGAAATTAATCTTTTAAAACTCATGGCATCAAACCTTCCCGGTCATTATCTAATTGTTGCAGAAGAATCAACAACAGATGACGAAATGATTCAAATGGGAATTGAATTTGCTTCGGGAAATGATGTTTTGATTTGCACGGCAGACACCTTGCCCGAAGTAATTGAAAAAGTTTTGGAAAAGAAAAAAGACAGAAAAATTGTTTATGTCAGAAGAAAACTCAATGGATTTAAAACCTTTTTTCAAAAAATTGGAATTTGGTCATATAATATTGGACTGAAAATAAATGGAAAAAACAGTGACAATTTTGCTGAAACCAGAATTCAATATTTTGACGGCAAGATTGCAAATAATCTTGCTGATAAAATTGCAAATAACCGAGAACTTAGAATTACAAATGCCTTTAAGCAAGCACGAACAGGAACGGTTGAAAACAAGCAAATCTTTTTTGATGAAAGCAAGAAAAAATATAAAGAAAAAAACATGTTTGGACTTGGCTTTGTTTCATTCATCTATATTCTTTGTTTCCTAGCAGTAGCAATTATATATCCTTGTTTAAACAATGGCATCTATGATTGGTGGATAATGGTTCTGCTTGTGCTTTGGCTGATTTTTGGGGTTATTGCAATTGCTCTTGCTTCAAAAAAGATTTATCGTTCACGGTGTGGCATAGCATTGCGGGCTAATAATTTTGACGAGCCACTTTACTCTTGCGAAGAAATAATTAAAACTGGTGATAAAATTGTGTTGCCTGTTTTAATTGATAAACCTGTGATTAAAAACAAAATTCAAATTGGAAAACTGAGCAAGCAAACAAAAATTAAAAAAGCTGTTGAAACAAAAACAGACAACAAAAAAGTTGCAAGCAAGAAAACAGCTTCAAGAAAGACAAGTGCAACAGTGAAGAAATCGACACAATCAAAAGTAAAAAAAGAAGCAACAAAAAGTAAAACATCAAAAAAATCTGAAAAATAAATTAAAAAACGAAAGGGAGTATTTATTATGAAAACAATTAAAATTGGAATTAATGGATTTGGAAGAATTGGAAGGTTGGCTGCAAGAATTGCACTTAACACACCACACATTGAACTTGTGGCAATTAACGACCCATTTATGGATGCAGAGTATGCAGCATATATGCTTGCATATGACACAATGCACGGCAAGTTTGACGCAAAGATTAGTTCAAAAGGAACAAACCTGATTGTCAACGGACAAAAAATTGCCTTTGTGTGCGAAAAAGAACCTGAAAACATAAAATGGAACGAATATGGTGCCGACATAATTTTGGAAGCAACAGGAAAGTTCAAGAGTTATGAAGATGCAAACAGACACATTATTGGTGGAGCAAAAAAGGTTATTGTTACCGCTCCCGGTAAAGATATCCCAACAATTGTTATGGGTGTAAACGATGATACTTTAACAAAAGATATGAAAATTGTTTCAAACGCAAGTTGCACAACAAACTGCCTTGCCCCTATTGTTAAAGTTCTTGATGATAATTTTGGAGTTGAAGAAGGACTTATGTCCACCATTCACTCAGTAACTGCAACGCAACTGACAGTTGATGGACCAAGCAAAAAAGACTGGCGTGGTGGCAGAAGTGCAAGCATGAACATCATTCCTTCGAGCACAGGAGCTGCAAAATTGATTGGGGTTGTTATTCCTCACCTAAAAGGCAAACTTACAGGCATGAGTTTTCGTGTTCCAACAACAAATGTTTCTGTTGTTGACCTAACTGTTAGACTTAAAAAAGCAACCACATATGAAGAAATTTGTGATAAAATGTTAAAAGCAAGCAAAACTTCGCTTAAAGGCATTCTTGGTTATACTGATGAACTGCTTGTTTCAAGTGATTTCAATGGAGACAGTCGTTCCAGCATTTTTGATGCAAAGGCAGGCATCATGCTTAATGACAAATTTGTAAAAGTTGTATCATGGTATGACAATGAATGGGGATACTCAAACAGACTTATCGACCTTGTTAAACTGATGAGCAAATAAAGGAAAAAACTATGAGATGTCCAAAATGTGGTGCTAAAATTAGAAAGGGAAACAATCTTTGCATTAAATGTGGAACAAAAATGGAAGAAATTACAAATGCTTCACATTCACAAGTAATAAAAGCAAAGCAAGAATATCAACCAGAACTTGTGGTGTATTCTACCTATTTTCCAAAAGATTTGTCTTATAAACGCACACTTTTATTGTGTATATTTTTAGGTTATTTTGGTGCGCATCTTTATTATGTAAAAAGATATTTTAAAGCAATTATAATGACTGTAATGATGGTGGCATTTTTGATTTGCTCCCTTCCTGTTGGCTTTTTTATGCAATACGGAGATGCAAGTTTTTTTAATCCACTTGTGATATT
>CASEYA010000018.1 GCA_949291975.1 uncultured Christensenella sp. | reverse complement strand
GACCAAATTCCAAATGAAAATTTAAAACTTGGCGATAAAATAAAAGTCTACATAAAAAAGGTAAAAGAAACAACTTTTGGTTCTCAGGTTCAAGTATCAAGAACGAATGTTAATTTTGTTCGTAAACTTTTTGAACTAGAAATTCCAGAAATAGAAAATGGCGATATTGAAATAAAGAACATAGTTCGAGAGGCAGGTCTAAGAACAAAGATTGCTGTTATGAGTAAGGATAAAAATGTTGACCCTGTTGGAGTTTGTGTTGGAAATCGTGGTTCAAGAATAAATTCTATCTTAGAAGAATTAAAGGGCGAAAAAGTAGATATAATTCCATATTCTGACGATATTTTTGAATATATTGCTTCATCATTAAGTCCAGCAGAAGTTGTTAGTGTTGAAATCAACGAAGAGGAAAAATCAAGCAAGGTTATTGTTCCAGATGACAAACTGTCACTAGCAATAGGTAAAGAGGGTGTTAATGTTCGTTTGGCTGCAAGACTAACAGGTTGGAAAATTGATGTGACAAGCGAATCAAAAGCAGAAAAGGCAGAAAAAGAAAACATAGCTCCATTAACAGCAGTTGAAAGCAGTTTTGATGGCGAAAAAGAAAACGAAGAAGACGATATTTTTGGCGAAATTCAAGATATAGAATAGGTGAAAAATGAAAATTCCAGAAAGAATGTGTGTTTTAACAAGACAAATGAAACCAAAAACAGAGTTAATTCGTCTTGTTAAAAAGGATGGACAAATCTTTGTTGATGAAAAGCAAAAAATGTCTGGCAGAGGCGTATGGCTGAGTAAAGACTTGGAAATTTTAAAAAATTTAGAAAAAAGCAAGTGTCTAAACCGTGCGTTTAAATGTGAAATAAATGATGATGTTTATCAAAAGGTTCGTTCATTATGCACAAAATAGAAAAATATCTTGGTTTTTGCAAGAAGTCAAATTCTATTATCTATGGCTTTGATAACATAAAAAAAGAAAAAAAGCAGATTTTTGGCATTTTGTTATGTTCATCAGCAAATGAAAAGTTAAAATTACAAATAAATCATATTTGTGAAACAAGAAAAATAAAATTGAAAGTATTAAAAGATTTAACTATTGACGAGTTGTTAAACACAAATAACTGCAAAGTTATAGCATTAACAAATGAGAATTTGTCAAAAGCAATTTTAGAAAATGGGGAGTGAAATTTTGGAGAGTAAAGTAAAGCAAGCGGTAAGTTTTGATAATTTAAGAACACTGTCAGGTATAAACAACAAAGACCTGATAAAAATGGATAAAGACATAAAGGCTATGTTAACAGAGCTTGAATTAATTAATCGCAACATTCGAGAGATAATGAAGGGCGAACAGAAAAAAGTTGAACAAAAACAAGAACAGATAAGGGTTGTTAATAGACAACCCAGTGTTTCTGTTGAGTCGGAGAAGAAAACTTCTGTTACAAAAAGTTGGCAACGCCCAGAAAAGAAGGAATATGTTAGAACGCCAAATTCAAAACCAATGGACCGTAAACCTCAACAACAAAAACAAAACAAACCTTTTTTCTCTTCAAATACGCATCGTGAAAATGTTGATTTTTCTAAAAACAACATGGCATCTTCTCAAAAAAGAGTTTTTGATAAAAAGAAAGACAATGATAAACGCAACCGTGATTTTGATAAACTGAATAATCGTTCAAGAAAAGCAATGCGACAAGGTTTAATGGAAGAATTTTCAATTACCGAACGAATTATGGGAAGCAGAAAGATAAAAACAAAGAAAGCAAAACCACAAGAAATTGTTGTATCAGCGCCAATTGACCACGCTGTGATTACAACAGAAAATATAACTGTTAAAAACTTATCCGAAAAAACAGGACGCTCTGTATCAGATATTCTAAAACAATTGATGGTTTTAGGAATTGTAAGCAATGTTAACAGTTCCATTGACTTCACAACAGCAGAACTTGTTGCAAGCGAACTTGGTGTTGTTTTGGAACAAAAACTTGAAAAAACTTACGAGCAAAAACTTGAAGATGCTTTTTCAAGTCAAAACAACAGCAATCCAAAAGACCTAAAAACTCGTTGTCCAATTGTCGCTGTTTTGGGACATGTTGACCATGGTAAAACTTCCCTTCTTGACTATATTCGTCATTCACACATAGCAACTGGTGAGGCTGGTGGAATAACTCAGCACATCTCTGCATATCAAATTGACAAAGATGGAAAGAAAATCACCTTTATTGATACCCCAGGACACGAAGCATTCAGCGCAATGCGTGAGCGTGGGGCAAGTGTAACCGACATTGCAATTTTGGTTGTTGCTGGTGATGATGGAATAAAGCCTCAAACAGTAGAAGCAATCAATCACATTAAAAAGGCAAATGTTCCAATGATTGTTGCTGTTAATAAAATGGATAAGCCAGAATTTAACCTAGACAGAGTTAAACAACAACTAACAGAGCACAACATTGTTCCAGAAGAATGGGGTGGAGACACCATTGTTGTTCCTATCTCTGCCAT
>CASEYA010000017.1 GCA_949291975.1 uncultured Christensenella sp. | reverse complement strand
ATGATTTATAATTTTTATTGTTTTAAAAACGGGCTTTTTGATGTTTGTTTTAAGTTTGTTGTTTATAAAGTGGTAAAAAAGCAGTTTTGCCATGATGGGTTTTTTAGTGAAATATTTCTTTTTACCATCGTAAAAAGAAAGCTTATTTTAAATGGCAATTTTCCTTTTTTATTTATATAGATATAAAAGAGTGTTTTGTCTTTAAAAAATGGTTACTACTGTCTGTTTAATGAGATTAATTTTTTATAGTTATTCAGGTTATCTTAAATCTTTTGGCTCTAATTCCAAATGTAAAAATGGGTTGTTCAAAGAACTTGCCACACACCTGAACTTTTTGTTATTTTCCCAAATTTCTTGAAGTTCATCAAAATTGTTATCCACATCTTTCATAAGCAAAGCAAGGTGTTCAAGTTCTTTTAAGGTGCTCTTTTTTAGGTGTGGAAGTCTTTCTTCTTGGCTTTTATTGTTATATAAAAAAACAGGCAGTGTAACATAGTTTATTTCATCATGAAAAAGCGCATGAAAGTCCATCATCAGACTCCAAGCAAAAGTGTCATCTCCCCAGTGTTTTATTCCATTGCAAAATTTATTTTTATCTTTAAGCTTATTTTGCCTCATAAGAAGCCATGCGTCCGCTGCCCAAATAAAAGCCTCATCGGGAAAGTTGCAAACATTAAAGTCTTTGCTCTTGACATTTGCCTGTGATTCTACATTAATCCATTTGTTAAAATTTTTATCGTAGTATTGCACAATCCAATGGTCGACAATTTTATCATCATATAAATATGGAGCAAAACCGCTTCGGCAACGACAAGCAATGCCTTTTGATTTTAAAATTGAAGCATATAGAACGGCAACATATCGGCATGTGATAACAAGTTTTTTATTTGGGTCTTGGCTTATTTTTATAAAAGGATTTTGATTGTCGTTTATTCGAATTAATTCTGCGGTCATTGCCGAAGCGGTTAGTAACACATCATCTAAACAGCGATAATTTTGCCATTTATATTTTAAATTGTTTTTGTTGCTGTTTTTATTCAAAAACGAACGGTAAAGCGACATTTTGTGAATGTGTTGTTTGTTTACAATTTCTCGTAATTCGTATATATCATCTGGCAATGATTTATATAACTCAGCATAGCATCCAGCGTTGGTATACATTCCAGTTTTTAGATAGTGTGTGATAATTTTCTCCTTTTTATTGTTGTGTTTGTATAGGTAACACAATAAAAACAAACATCAATTTTTATATAATACCAAGTATAACAAAATTTTTAAATTTTTTCACGTAAATTTTATCAATTTTATCTTTTTTACAAATGATAAAACTTGCACATAAAAAATCAGTTGCAAACGAAAAAGTTTTGTTATACTACTAATGTAAATAAGGGAGAGATTAAATTTGGAATCTTTGAAAGTAATTAAAAATTGTGTTATAGATGAAGATAACATCGAGTTTAAAAATGTGCGATATGAGGGCTGTCTTTTTAAGGACATTGACCTGAATTCAAGCATTTTTGATAATGCTCATTTTTATAGTTGTGGTTTTAGCAACGCATTTATGTTTGGATGCTTTTTTGCAAACTCAACTTTTGATGCTTGTAACATAAACGACAGTGTGTTCTCAAATGCTGTGTTTTTAGATTGTGAAATGGCAAGAACTACTGCCAGAAAAACAAACTTTTTTAATGCTGCGTTTAGCAATGTTCAATCTGTTGACTCATATTTGATTTATTGTAATATGAACTCAACAAAATTTGATAATGTTACAACCAACAAACCAATGCTGATTGGATGTCCGGATAAACTGAGTGATGTTGTTTTCGATAGCAAACAGTTCATTTTGTCTGGATGTGGTGGCGGAGGTGGTGGTGGCAGACGTGGTGGTGGATGTACCGGCCCTTGTGGTTGGTATCCTCGTGACGGTGATTTGGACCCAATTTTAAAACCATATCAAACTTCTGCGCCATATACTGTTGATTTAAGAAAACTGGAATCAAATCAAGACAAAGCAAAAACTGTTGTCTATGGTAAAGATTTTTCTAAAAAAGACATTTCAAAGTTGGATATGGACAACAAGAGTTTTATTAGATGTAAATTTAACGATGCAGTAAGTTTTAATAAAACCATAAATAACAGTAATTTCTTAAACTGTGAACTAAATGGCATAAATCTTGCGGGTGCGGTTTTAAATGGATGCCAGTTTGATGAATGTATAATGCCAAACTCAAACTTTTATGGCGTATTATTCTCGGGCACAATAATTGCACACAGCAATTTAGATGCTTCAAACTTTAGTTCAAGCAAACACTACGACAGCGTTTTTTATGGCGACAGCATGAGAGAAAGTTCTTTCTCTTTTATCAGAGAGGGAAAAATGACAGTCTTAGATAGTGATATCATAGACACAAGGACAACTCACATTGCACCAGAAAGCATTGTGCTTGATGAAAGAACATATTTCACAAATATCAATCAAGACCACACCATTTCTCAAATTGATAAAGTTAGCAAAAAGTTTGATAGTTTGGAAACAAAAGATTTTATTGCCAAAGTTGATAGCATCAAACAAAAGGCATACGGCAAGGTTTTATAATAAAAAGTGTAGATTGCTATTTTAAAACAAAAAAGAAATTTTACTTTTATGTGTAAAATTTCTTTTAACAATAAAAAACTTCGCTATTTGTGCGAAGTTTAAGTTTTGCGTGATTTTTTATAAGTTTCACAGTTTGATAATTTACATGTGTTTTTT
>CASEYA010000016.1 GCA_949291975.1 uncultured Christensenella sp. | reverse complement strand
TGTATCAATTTCTTGGTGTTATTATAACAAAGAGACTTCTGGAAATGTGGTAACCAAGGCAATTGGCAGTGGCAACGGCTATCAATGCTATGGTTTAACCACCACAGAAATGCAAGGTGCACAAAACAGTAACTATATGTATCTTTCCAGCACCTATTGGAACTTTGCCAGCGGACAATACCCAACTTTAAAATACGTGGCAAAGCCCGCATAAACATCAGGTGGTATTCCAATTGACCCACCTTGAACAAATTAATAAATATAAAAAACGCCTGTTAAAAGGCGTTTTTGTTATATTTTTCAATATTTTTCTGTTTTAATAGATGGTAAGAAGTCTTTTATTTAATAGCGTTGTCGATATTTTCACTATTTTTCTTTGTTTTGATAGACAATCAACGGCAGAAACATTTCTTCTTTGGTAAGTCCTCCGTGTGCTCCACGAGGCTGTTTTATTGGCAATTTATAAAGAGTAGAATAGGCAAGGTTAGAATGTCCAGTGCTAATTATCCAAAAGTCGCCAAGAAAATCATCAACTTTTGGGTGGGGTTTGTTTATGCCAAACAAATTTATGTCTAGAACTTGTTTTTTGCTGAGAACCAAAAATTCGTCTTTAAAATATTTTTTCATCAAACTTAAAAATGTCTTTTCCTTGCCATGTTTGATAAAAACATTAAAAGCCCTGCTTCCACCAGTTGGTGGCATAATAAAGGTGTCTGCAATGTCTGGATAGTTTGCAAGGTCAAAAACATTGTTAACTTCTGTTTGCCCGTGGTCAGCAGAGATGATAAAGGTGGTGTCTTTTGTTGTTTTTGCAAGATTTTCAATTTCAGCATTAATATCAATCAACAGGTCTGCTGTTTCATCGCTGTATGGTCCAAATTTGTGCATTAAATCATCTGGATAGTTGTGATATGCATAAATAACCTTTTGGCTGGGTAAGGAGCAAAGGGTGTTAACAGTTGAGCACATATCTGTTAAGTTATCATAGGTAAGTTGGGTAATGTTTCCAAACAAATCTCTTGCTTCCATTATGCTCACACCATAGGCTTTTACTTTGCCCTTTGTTTTTTCTTCGATTTTCTCAAAAAAATTAGAGAATCCAAGCACTGTTTCTGCAACATATTTTTGAGGCACTGGCTTTCGTGAATAGGCATCGGTGTTAAGATAAAGGTTTAAAGCGCTTCCCACTTCTTTAAAATATAGGAAAGCGGAAATCCAACCATGTTCCAGCGGGGTCAGTCCAGTTTTAAAACTCATGGTGCCAGAGGTTGTGGTGGTTGGGAAAACGGAAGAAATTGTTTTTATTTGATTTTTTCGTAAAAAACTGTCTTCTGGTAAATGGTGTTTTAAAACGGCTTCTCCCAAGCCGTCTAAAAGAATTACGACAATGTTTTTTGTTGTTTTGCTTAAAATTTTATCAACACATTCCAAACTTTTGTGACCTGTGCTAACTTTAAACTTTTTTGCAATGGAACTTAAAAAATTTACACTGCAATTCTCATAGTCTGGTAAAAATGCTTTTGCCATTATAAAACCTCGTCTTGTGGCACTTGTCCACCCGCTTCAACAATTGCATTATCAATATAGGTGTCGTCAAAATCAGCTTCAAAATATGCAAGGCGAAGGGCTTTCATATATTCATCATTTGGAATTCCCGGTTGCAATTTTATTTTTAAAACATAAACAAAACCCTTTAAAATTTTTCCGTTTAATGTTGCTTTTGCTTTTAGTCTTACATATGCATAGGGGAATTTCTCAAAGTTGTCTATGGTAAAACGGTCGGTTGGGGTTAGGTCATATATTGCAACTGGCAAAGTTGCGCCTTTTTTCTTTTCAAGGGTAGCAATTGCATGACCAGGAAAACCACGAAATTTAAGCTCAAAATCATGCAGTTCTCCATATCCAATAAAAAGTGCGTTCTCTGAATGGCTTTTCATTTCCTCACGTGAAATGTTTGTTCCATATGCAAAAAGTGTGATGTTTTTGTCTGCCATTTTGTCCTCCTAAAAAATTATCCGCAGATTAAAGATGCTGCAATTAAAATTATTGCACTGTAATAAAGGGTCAAGTTAGGGTAGTAAAGTGAATGTTTGCTGTTTTCTTTGAAATAGATGTTTGAAAGAATTAGGTCGCTTAAAAAGAACAAGATAAGTCCAACAAACAAAATTATACTCATGGTGCTAAAGCCCACAATGATTGCATTTGCAAGACTCATTGCAAGCGAAGTGCTTAGCCCAAAGGTGTAAATCAGGGTCATTGCTGTGCTTTTTGAATAGTCAAGTTTAAGTGGTTTTTGCATAAGATAAATAACGCCAACCATAATAATACCAAAAAGACAACTAATGCTAATTCCAAGTGCGTTGCCGTCCATTAAGAACGCCATTGCAACAATAAAACTTATTTGTGCCAAAAAGAAAGACATTTCACCACAGTTGATGATGTTAAATTTCTTTTCAGGAAGATTGAAGTCCATAAGAGCAAGAACAACATCTCCCAAAACACAAAAACCAAGTCCAACAAGAAGCAAAAATCCCGCAGTAGTTCCAATAATTCCAGTGTGGAAAGCGGCATAAACGCCCATCAGCAAAATGCTGATTGATGCAAGTCCTTTAAGTGTAATGCTCAAAATTGGCCTGCTTGGTGAGTTAACCAAAATGAACACTGCACTTAAAACAATTGCGATTGCAAGCAAAATGTAAAAAACAGTCATAATAAAATCTCCTTTTTTATTATTATAACCATTATAAAATTTTTTTATGAAAAAGTCCAACAAAAACAAGCAAAAAAAGACAAATTTTTAATCAATTTGTTTATAAATTTATTTTTTAAGACATTAATTTTTTATTTTGTTTTGTAATAATGCAATCTACACAGCAAAAATGTGGGCTTTGCCCGTAAAAAATAGGCATTAAGTGTTTTAATTTTGCGTTAAACATATCAAAGTTTGATAAATTAAAAAAAGAATATATTACTTTAATTTATTAAATTTTACACTTGATTTTTGTTTTTCTTTATGATATCATAACACTACACTTGCAGGTGTAGTTCAATGGTAGAACATCAGCTTCCCAAGCTGGACACGAGGGTTCGATTCCCTTCACCTGCTCCAATATTATATTTTATATATTTGCAGCTGTTAGTAAAAAAGAAAATGAAAAACAAACATTAATTTTACTTTTTTACAAATAATAACAGATGCAAATATTTTAATCATAGAGAGGTGCAAGAGAAAAAATGACCGTGATTCAGTGGGTTTGCTTGGGTTTGATTTATTTTATTTTGTTTCTAAATTTTTACAGATTGATTATATATAAAATTATTGGTTGGGCTAAATGCAAAGTTTATAAAGAAGCGAAAAAAGACCACAGTTTTTGTGTTATTATTGCTGGAAGAAAAGAAGAGAAAGTTATTGGCAATTTGATAGATTCAATAAAGGCTCAAAACTATAACAAAGATTTGATAAAAATTTTTGTTATTGCAGCAGACGAACCAACAGCAAATGTTGCTCGTTCAAAAGAGGGAGTGGTGGCTTATCTTCAACCAAAAGACTTGAAAAAGGGCAAGGGCTATGCACTGCAATTTTTGTTTGAACAAATCAAATTAAACCACAGTGATTATCATCCAGATGCTTTTGTTATGTTTGATGCAGATAACCTTTTGCATCCAGACTGCATCAAGGAATTTAACAAAGCACTTGATGCTGGCTGTGAAATTTGCAATGGCTATCGAGCAAGCAAAAACTTTGATTCAAACTGGATAAGTGCGGTTGCTTCACTTTCTTTCCTTGATGTTGCAAGGTTTGAACACAATGCACGAGAAAATCTTGGGCTGAGTTCATATGTTGCTGGAACAGGTTTTATGTTCAAAGCTGATTGTCTTGGTGAAGGTGGCTGGAATTATTCTCTTTTGTCTGAAGACCTTGAGTTCAGTCTTGACCAAATGTTAAAAGGCAGAAGAGTTGCCTATAACCACAATGCAATTTTTTATGATGAGCAACCAGAAACCATAAGAGACTATTATGTTCAACGCAAGCGCTGGCAAAAGGGAACATATCAAAACATGGTTAGATATTACCCAAAATTTTTGAAACAATCTTTTAAATTAAAAAATGATAATAAAAACAAAAGATTTACTTTTATAGATTTTACAGTTTTTCTTACGCCTTTTCTACTTTTCACAACGGTTTTAGGTTTGTTTTTGGCAATATATACCATTGTTGATAGCATCATTCAAATTGCACTGAATCCGCTTCTTTCAAGTTATATAAACTTTTTGCTTACATTTTTAGGAGCAATCATCGGAATTGCAGGAATAACTATGCTTAATTACATTCTTGTTTGGATAGCAGAGCGAAAAAGAATTAAGTGTGGTTTTTGGAAAATGCTTGGATTTATATTCATGATTCCTTTGGCGGTATTTATTTTAATTCCAATTCCAATAGTCACCATTTTCCAAAAGGTTGGTTGGAAAGTGATTGCTCATAACAACACCAAGAAAATTGATGAAATAGATATTCAAATCAATGAAAATAATTCGCAAGCAGTTGGTGAAAAACAACCGCATGTTGCTCTATCCGAAAAAGCAGAAGTTGGAATGCATTCAGTCATCAAACAATCGGGTGAAATTGAGTATTTTTCAAGTAATGAAAACAAACAATCAGAAAACTTGTTTGCAGATAATGAAAAAATCATAGTTTTTGAGAATTTAATTGATGCTGAAAATCATCAACCAATCTCAAAAGAAAAAAGTGCATTAAAAGTAAAATCATAAAATAATAACTATACAAAAACAAAAAACAAGCGCTATGCTTGTTTTTTATATTCACAATGTTTTTTAAAAATATTTTTAAAAATTTGTCAAAAAACCCATAAAATTGTTTGCTAAAAAAATTAAAATTAGATATACTATTAAAAAAATAAAAAACAGGAGA
>CASEYA010000015.1 GCA_949291975.1 uncultured Christensenella sp. | reverse complement strand
CCAACGGCGCATGCAATCTTCTAAAATTTTGTAATTTTATCAGAATAGCTTTATAATTATATAGCAAAAAAAAATAAAAGTCAACATTTAATAAAAAGTTTTATTTATATTTTAAATAGTTTAACATAAAAGGGGGCTAAACTTAAAAAATGTTTGGAAAAATTTTTTAAAGTTATATTTCTTTTTGGCTAAAAATAAAAAAAGCAAAAATTGCTTTTTATAGTGCATTAAAACTGTGATGCTTTTTTGCTTTTTTCTTTGCTTTTTGTTTTTCTTTTCCCTGTTTTGTTTGTTCAATTTGTTCTCTGGAATCTTGTCTTTTTCTTGCTTCTTTTTCAATTTCTTTCTTCTTCACATCTTCAAGATAGAGGTTAATTGCAATCACATTGTTTGAAGATAAAATCATCTTTTCAAGAGCGTTTCTGTCTGCCTCTTTGACATTTATTGCAAAAAACTTGCAGATAATGCATCGCCAGACTTAATCACCATTTCTTGCAAAGCCAAAATGTCTGCACTACCAATATATCTTGCAAAAAGATAGGCATATTGCGCATTGCCAGAGTCTTCAATCACTTTTTGATGCTCTAAAATTTCCTCTTTTGTTCCTTCAAAAGTTCTTGCGAATAAAAAGTTATATTCAGGGTCGCCGTAAGTTATTATCATTTGGCGATAAAGCGGGATATTCTTTTTTGATGCTAGACCTTGTTTCAAAAGCAAAAATAACTTGGCACTCTCGCTTTTTGCAATTTCTTTTTTCTCCAAAGTTTTCTCCTTTGTGATTTTCTACTATAATTATAACATATTTTAATGGAAAAGTCAATATTTGCAGGTTTTGCGAAAGGTTTTTTGCTTGTTACAGGGAAAAGACCTTGTTATTGCAAAAAATTGTTAAATTTTCATTTTTAAAATTTTGATAGAGCGGTAAAAACATTATTATTCTAACCACTTTTTAACTTTTTACGCCTTGAATAGAAACAAAAAAACTCTATCACCGTGATAGAGTTTTATCATATTTTTGCCATAATTTATGACATTTTATGGTGTTTTTTTCACCATAAGTTTTTAGTGCATTTTAGGACGTTTTTTCTGGTTCGCTTATTTCCTCAAACTTTACAGAAGAAAGGTCAACATAATAGTTATCAAAATTCTTGTTATCATAATAGACATCAACAAGGCTTTCAAGCGGAAGGTGATATTTTCTGTTAAAAGGTAAACTGTTAAATTCATGAATGATATTTTCGTTAGCAGGAATGCAAACAGCAATGCGGTTTACAAAAGCACCATTCATTCTGTATGATGTGTCTTGAATTATGCTTGTAACTTTGCATTTTATAAGCTTTCCGTTTTTTATAAGGTTTTTATATATTTTTTGCTTTTTGCAATGCTTTATAATTGGAAAAATGCTCAGCAAAAAGAAAATTGCACCCATGCCTAATAAAATAATTGGCACAGCAATCACAATTTCACGCATTATGATGTCTGTTGGGTTGTTTTTGTTGCAATAGATGGAAATTTCATCGCCAACTTGATAGCCTGTTTGCCAATATCCAAGAGATATATTTTCATAAAAATTTCCATTAAAATCAAAATTTACATAAACCTTATAGTTTGTTTCGTTGTCCTTTTGGTCGTAAACTTCTTCTATGTTTGTTATTACAGCCTGCGTTTCCTGATAGTTTACTAAATTATATGCATAATAAATTCCAAAAACCAGCCCTCCACAAAGAAGAACTATGCTCACAGCAAGAAAAACGCAAAAAAAGGAAATGTTTGCATTGCTAACTTTGATTTTTTTCATATGAAAATTTTATTCAAAATAAAGCAAAAAGTCAAGACAAATCATATCTATATTTATAAACCAAAATTTAGTGCTTTCAAGATTTGTAAAAATGCTTTTAAATGGTTGGCAAATTAAAACCTTTATGATAAAATGAAATTATCAAAATAAAAGGAGAAAGTTTATGGAAAAAACAAAAACACAAACAATTTTGAAATCGGTGCTTTTGTCTTTGCTTCTTCTTCCACTTTTGCTCATTTTTACCGCTTGTGGCTCTAGTGATGCAAAAGTTGACACCAGTGGCACCTATACCGAAACCAGTGCAGAAAACTTTACAAACTTTGTTAACGCAGAAACAACAACATCAGATTTTACTTCGGGCTTTCACATGACAATGAACTGGAACATGACAATTAATGGAAAATCAGTAGACACAAAAATCAACATTTGGGCAACAATGAATGGCGACCAGTTTGGTGGAATGAAAATGGAATCCAGCGTTAAAGGCGGAGGAGAAAACGGTTCTGTTAATGCTTGGGCAAGACTGGAAGATGGGGAATTTGTTGTTTACACCGAAACCAATGACGGTGGAAAAGTTTTGCGAGCAAAGGTAAATGTTGGAACAGACCTTAATGTTGGTGACATGAACGGAAGTGCAATGAGTGCTGAGGATGTTTTGGCATTAGTTTCTAAAAATGTTGAAGATTTCAACTTTAAATCTTTTACAAATGGCGATGTTACAAAGTTTGAAATTATGAATTTAAGTGGTTCATCAGTAACACTTACAGGCGGAATGATTTGTTCAGAATTTAAAACATATTTTGTTTTTACAGATGACACATTGACAGGTGTTCAAGTTAGTGCTTATTCAAGTGCAAGTATGGGTTCAACAAGTATAACTTGTGATATTGTTGCTTTTGATGGAGATATTTCATATCCAAACAATCTAGATGCGTTTAAAGAGGTTACCGCAACAATCTAGTTGTGTTTTGTATAAAGGTTTTTTAAATGGTTTTGATAGGTAAAACAAAAAGGGCAAAAAGCCCTTTTTGTTTTTTAGTTAAAGTTTTAATAAATTTTTTGGTGTAAATTTTTGGTTTTTAAAGTTTTATGATAAAAAATGAAAATATTGTTTAATAATTTAATATATTTTTTAAAATATAAAGTAAAAAATTTATTCACTTCGTTTAATTACCAAAACAGCTAGCACAAAGCGCAAAAGTGACAGAATGGAAACAAGCAAACTTGCCACATAGGTAAGTGCTGCGGCATTAAGCACTTTTTTCACAGCCTCCAATTCTTCGGCGTCAAGCGCACCACTTTCTGCCAGTTGTTGCCTTGCTCGTTTTGAGGCATCATATTCTGTTGGCAAAGTGATAAGTGAAAATAAAAGGGACAAAAAGAAAAATGCAATACCAATCCAAATAAAAATCTGCCCAACAATGTTATCAAAACCAGCAAAAACATTGAAGAGAAGTCCAAAAAAGATAATAGGCCACAAAATGCTTGACGAAAAGTTCATAAGTGGCACAAGTGCCAGCCTTATTTTTGCTGGTGCATAATCTTGGTCGTGCTGAATGGCATGTCCAACCTCGTGAAGTGCAATGCCAATTGAAGCCACATCGGTAGAAGCATACACGCTTTCACTCAGCCCAATTTTATTGTGTTTTGGGTCGTAAAAGTCGGTAAGTTCTCCTGGCACCTGTTCAATTGTTATGTGCTGAAGATTGTTTTTATCCAAAATTTGCCTTGCAACTTGCCAAGCGGGAATACCCTTTTTAGACATAATTTTAGACATTTTGCTGTATGAAGAACTTACTTTGCTTTGTGCCACAATTGCAAAAATAATTCCCGGAATCATTATTATGCCCATAAGATAGTATACAATTAGAAAGTCCATTTTTTCTCCTTAAATATTTTATTAAAGCATTTAATTTTATTCGTCGTCCAGTGGTGGACGCCTGATTGTGTTTGCCTCTTCTTGTTGCTGTCTTAAAAATTCTTCTTGCTGTTGCCTTAAAAGTTCTTCTTCCTCTTGTTGTTTTATCATGTTTAACTCTTCTGTTGTTGGTTGCTCATTAAGCATGCTGTCTTCTTGAATTTCTGCAACAAGTTGCTGAAGTTTTTGCTCTTCTTCAATTTCCTTTTGTGAAGGAGGCTTTGGCTTTTTGTTTTTTAAAAAGATTTTGCTGAATATTTTTTTTGCTAATATAAAGTTGTGAAAAAGTCGTTCATAAAAGGCAAAAACATAGGTAGACAAAGCAACATTTAGCATCTTTTTAGACATCTTGATTTCCTTGTCTGTTAACAGTTTGCTGTTTTCTAAAAGTTTTATTCCATATTTTGATGCTTCACGCTCGGTAGGAATGGTTATCACTCTGTTTACAAGAATAATCACAGTAAAGGTTGTTGAAATGTTCATCAAAAGGGTTCCAAGCGTTCCTGTTCCACCAGGGAACCAAGACAGGATAAAGCCAATTAAAAAAAGCGGTAAAATTGCCCAACATATAAATTTTTCCAGTGTGGTAAGGGCATACCAAAGTGCCATTTTAAAACTGCCCTTATAGTGCGCCTTTGCATGTCCCATTTCATGAGCAATTGCGGTAACATCAAACATGGCGGTAGAATATGCGTATCCTTGTTCAACACAAACCATTTTTGTATTTGGAAAATAGGAATAGTCCTGTCCCTCAACAATGCTGGTGTCTAAAAATTCTTCTGTGTCTTTGTTTATATCAAAAAGTTCAATTGGGGTAACTTTGTTTGTTGTTTCAATTAGCCTTAGAATTTTCTTAACTTGCCTAAATTTTTTATGAGCTTTTAGCACAAACAAAAAAAGCAAAAAAAGAACAACAATTCCAACAGCAAGTGAAATAATCAGCCAAATGCTCATCACTTTTCTCCTTTTGCATATATTATACAAAAGAATAAAAAAAATTTCAATCTAAATTGGTGATGTTGCAAATTTTATTATCTTTTACTTCAAACTGAAAGGTCTTTGCCCTTTTATTTTTTTCTCCATAGATAAAGCAAAGGGTGTTTGGGCTGTTTGCATATCTGTTCCATTTGATTTCGCTGTAATCTCCAAAAAAGGACACAAGGTGCTCATCATCCAGCATGGCATTTAAAGAGTTATCAAGATAACTTCTTGCAAGTTTGATGTCTCCAATGTTCACAGCCTCTGCAAAAGCCCATGGAACAACTTTGCTGTCTTTTGTGATGTGTGGTGTTTGGTCAACAAAAACGGTATATTCATCTTTTAATACAAAGTGATTTTCCTGTAATTCATATTTTTGCACCACACCGTGCTTGGCTATGTCTTTTTGATATGTTAGGGTTGTTATGCTTGTCTTGGTGCGTTCGTAATAATCACAAACAATTTCCAAATTGCAAAAAAAAGAGCTTAAAACAAGCAAAAAACATTGTTTTTTTGTTGTTTTTCCTTCTAAAATCAAAAATTCTGTTTCATTTTGTGTATATTCTTCAAATTTATAATCAATAATTTTTTCACTCAAAGTAAATTTATATATCTTTGTTTTTGTTGTGATTTCAAGGTTATATTGCCCGTTATCAAAAATGGCAATTTGCATGTTTTTAAGTTTTATGTTATCAATTAAGATTTGTTTTTTGTGTGCAAGCACGCAAAGTGGCTTGAGGTTAATTTCAAAATGCGTGTCATAATAGTTTGTGATTTCAACATGTGGACTTTCGCAAAAAATGCTATCACCTTGCACAGTGATTTTAACAGCATATGGAATTGAAACAAAATCATTCAAAGAAATTGGAAAAATCTTTGCAAAAATTTCCTGATTGCCACAGACTTCCACAGACAGTGTGTCCTCTTTGCATTCCAAAGTGCCAAGGTCAAATTCATTTACTTTTAAAAGCACAGGAAAATCAGCCAAAAAATGAAGATAGATGTTACGCATATTTTCTCCTTTTTATAATTTTATTAAAAAAACAAAAAAATTATAACTGCTTGTGTTAAAAAATAAATTTTTGGCAACAATTATTTCGAGGTGTTTTAATGAAAGAAGAGAAAATTTTTGGTTGGAGTTTTTCGCTGGCAAAAAGTTTGATTATGTCTGTTTTGCAAAATGATAAAAAACCACTTACCTTTGTTTTTAAAAAATTTGCCCTTGAAAACTCACGAGCAACGCACAGTGTGAGAAATTATTATTATAAATTGATTGAAAGTTTGCAAGCAGACAAAAAACTTTTATCTTGTTTTAATCTGAGCAATGATGAAGTGAAAAAACTTTTTAATTCACATCATTTTTCAAGTGTAACAGAAAAAGAACTGCTTTTAAAAATTTTGCCACTTAAAAATCAAAAATCTGTTCGCAGTGCCTGTTTGCAACTTGCAAAAAATGATACAAACCTGATGGTTAGATATCAAAATAAATATCGTAACCTAATAAGAAATAAAAAAGCGGAGGTTATCAAAGTTATGGAAGAACTCACAAAAAAGGGCATCAAAACACGCAATCCATATGGCAACAACATTGTGGTTATGCAAAGAGAGCACAAGCTTACCGAAGGGCAATTAAAATCAGTTTTTATGGGACTTGTTAGGCTGATTAAAGAGCATGCCACAGAAGAGGCCGAGCAGAACATAAAAACAGAAATGCAGTTTGCAAACAACACCCTTCAAGCAACTTTGATTGATTTAAGAAGAAAACAACTTTTAATTGATGAGTTAAAAAAGGAAAATGATAGCCTTAAAAAAAGTTTTCTGGTTGCCAAGGAAAATCTTGCAAAAAGTCAAGCGCAGAACCTTTCTAATATGTTGGAAATTCAAAATTTAGTAAGCAGTAAAAAAATGCAAGACTTAAAAAATTTTATTGAAGGCTTGGTTAGACTGGAAGAAAAAAGAAACTAAAAAAGCACAAAATATACTCCTAAAAATAAAAGATGCATCCAAAAAGGTTTAGATTTTGGGTGCGTTTTAATTTTGAGGGTGTTTTTTTATTTTTAGCGTTTACTTTTGTTCTTTTGTGTTAGACAATTTAAAATTTTTATGCTATCATTTTGTCGAGGTGAACAAATGAAGGTTTTTCTGTTTAAAGATAATCAAATGTATAACATCATATCAAAACAACTTGATAAAATAAGGCAGGGACTTAAAGAGGGGAGAAAACAGTTTGTAATTGTTCCAGACAGATTCAGTCTTAACATGGAAAAAATGATTATGGAAAAACTTTCACTAACAGCAACTTTTGATGTTGAAGTTTTAACTTTTTCACGACTGGCAAACCTTGTTTTAAAAGACTTTTCAGGCAAAAAAGTTTTGTCTATGCTGGATGCGATTTTGATTGTGGAATATCTTATTTCACAAAACAAAGATAAACTTGTTTGTTTTCAGCGTGTTCCACTTTCTTCAGGTTTTGCCAAAATCATTTTTGATACCATTTCGCAACTTAAAGGTTGTAAAATTTCTTCTAGTGATGTAAAAAACAGTTTAAAAGACTTGCCAAACATAAATTTAAAGCAAAAAATGCAAGATATTGCGCTGATTTATGACCTTTATGAAAACTATATCAAAGATAATTTTGTTGACAGCAACAACAAACTTTCCATTCTTGCCGAAAGGTTGGCGGTAAGCGATTTTTTCAGTGGCGCAGATGTGCATTTTGTGAATTTCTATGACTTTACTGGTCAAGATTTTGACATCATCAGGCAAATCATAAAAAAGAGCAATCTAACAACCTTTGCTGATTTTTGTGGCGATGGAAACAACAAAGATATTTTCTATTTGACTATTGCGCAAAAGATAGAAGATATGGCAGAAGAGTTGGGTGCGGAAGTTACCAGCATCACGGCAGAAAATCACTTTAACAAGATAAGCACGCATCTTTCAAACAATCTTTTTGCAATGGAAAAAGATGTTTTACCCCTTGAAAACAGCCAAAACATAGAACTTTTTTCTGCAGAGAACATTCAAGAAGAAGTCGAGTTTTTGGTTAGGGAAATTTTAAGTGCTGTAAATAATGGCATAAGTTTTGGTGACATTTGTGTGAACTGTTGTGATTTTGCGGGATACCAAAACATTCTAAGTAGCACTTTGGACAAATATCAAATTCCATTTTTTTTAGATGAAAAAATAAGTCTAACAAACACCGAACTTGCAAAACTTTTGCTTGCCTCTTGCAAATGTGTTACAGGTGGTTTTTTAACTGATGATGTTCTAAAAATTGTGGCAAATGGGCTTGTAAATTTGCAAAGCGACCAAAAAGAAAGTTTTTTTACCTATGCAAACAAGTTTGGAATTGTTAATAATATGTGGCTTAAAAAAGTTGTGCTAAAAAACGAAGACGAAAAGTTTTCGCAGTTTGATAAAACAAAACTTGCTTTTATAAAGCCCTTTGAAAAGTTTGATAAACAAATTAAAAAAAGTGTCTGTGTGCAAGATTTTGCAAATGCCTTTTTGACCCTTATGAGTGATTTATCTTTGCAAGAAAAATTGCAAGAGTTGTCAATTTTTTTTGAGCAAAAGTCAGAACTCAAACAGGCGAGCATATGCAGACAAAGTTTTGATAAGATTTCTGGAATTTTAAATAATATCAGTGAAATTTTGGGCTTTTATTCCGTTAGTTTTAATGATTTTATGGATATTTTTGAAATGGCACTTGAAACAACGCAAATTTCCCCGCTTCCAATGGGAACAAACTCTGTTTTGATTGGACAAATGCTTTCAACCTTGTTCGAGCCAACAAAACTGATGTTTGTGCTTGGTGCAACCGAGGAAAACTTGCCCGCTTGGCAAAGCGATGTTGGAATTTTAACCGATTTTGAAATTGCTTTGCTGGAAAACATAAAAATAACACCAACCATTGAGGAGTTAAACAAAAAAACGGTTTTGATGATTGTTCAAAACTTGTCTGTTGCTGAAAAACTTGTTATAAGCTATCCAGCGAATTTGTCAACAAAACAAACTCAAATCAGTAAAGTTATGCAAGATTTGTCAAAAATGTTTTCATTTAACAATGCAAACTTGCCAATTATCAGCATTTCGCAGTTTAATGCCGACAAGTTAGAGCAAGAAGATTTTGCATATCTTTTTCCAACCAAAAAGCATTTGTTAAGCGTTTTTGCTACGGGAGAAAAAGAAGATTTTTACAAACTGCAACAGCAGTATTTTCCAGATAGCAATTTTATTTTTCCAACCGAAGAAATGCCATGCTATGTAAAAAATGCACAAGATATGTTTTTTGCTGGTGGAACAACCAGACCAACCGAACTGGAAAGATTTTTTGCCTGCCCATTTTTGCATTTTGTGGAATATGGTTTGCGCTTAAAGGAAAAACAGGGCAGTAAAGTTAGACCCGTTGATGTTGGAAACATTTTGCACGATATTGCCGAACGTTTTGCTAAATTCGAAAAAAACAAAGATTTAACAGACAAGGAAATTGAGCATTTTGTTAAAAACTCCTTTGATGAAATTATT
>CASEYA010000014.1 GCA_949291975.1 uncultured Christensenella sp. | reverse complement strand
GACGCAAGCCCAAACAGAAAAACACGGTTTTCTGTTGGAATAATTTTACCGTCTGGCAATATTTCTTGCACGCTGGCAATGGCATGAAGCATTTCATGAAAAAATGTTTTTTTATGTTTAAAGTCATCAAGTTCTTTTGAAATTGCGTCAAGGCTTTCAAGTTTTATTTGAGAGTTAATTTTGTCTCCAACTGGATAGCGAATGGTGGCACCTGACGCATTTTGCACTTTTTCAGTTACTTTGGGTTTTATGTGAATTTTTATGTTATCAAAGCGTTCAATCACTTCGTCTGCACACTCTGGGCAAATTCTGGCAATTTCTTCATAAAATTGTGGTAGATATTTTGCATATGCAGAAAAATTTTCTAATATTTTTTGATTGTTAAAGAATTTTTGTGCTTTTTGTGAGTGGTTCATAACTTTCCTTTTATAGAATGTGTGGCGGGACTTGCACGCACTTTGCGTGCAACACGCATTTTTGCAAAATGCGTGTGCGCTTTAAAAAGCGCAAAGTCCCGCCACTTTGTCCTGTAAGTAAAATATTCTGTGTAAAAAATTTTTGCAACAAATATTTTAACCAAAAACATTATTTTTGTAAATATATATTTATAAAAACACTTTTTCAAATTTTTAATAAATATTTTACCCCAAAATTTCCACTGTTCCGTCTTCATAGATTTTAATTTTGTTGCCTGTTTGAATGGTGTCTAAAAATTTCTTGCCAAGTTTATCAATTGCAATAATCTTTGAGTTTTCCCAGTTTTTAGCAAGTATCACACCACTTGCAGCAAGCGAGTCAATTTCTTCACTGAACAAAAGCGCTGCTGGATTAATTCCCATTTGGCAAACGGTCTGAATAACAAGTCCACCTGTTGTTGAACCAATTGTTTGAGGCAGGGCAAGTGCAATGCCTGTTAAATTTTTTCCATAGATATCTTTGTTGTTTTGGTCGGATGCAATCACTTGTTTTGCATTTTTAAGTGCAGATTTTTGAAATGTTGCAAGGGTGTTAACTCCTTGCTTTGAAACAACGCATTCACCTTCATAGGTGCCTTTGCATATAACTCTTCCTTTGAATTTACTCATATTATTTCACCCCACAAATAATTTTTGCAATGTCATCATTTTTATAATATCTAGCCTTTGAATAGGTTCGAAGTTTGTTGCTTGATGTGATAATTGGTTTGCCACCTGCAATTGGGTTGTTGGTATACATAAGCGGACAGATTGAAGAAAGTTTTACACCAAACTTAACAAGTTTTTGATAGTTTTCAGTTTTCTTGAATTTTTCAAGAACATCAGGAGAAGTTGTCATAATTGTTCTAACGCAAACTTTTTTCTTGCCACTTGCTTTCAGGTTTTCTTCAAGACGCTTTGTCCACTCGTCAAGTTGATAAAATGTCAGGTGAGGGCATCCAATAAAACACAGTGTTGGCTTTGCCTCTTTGTTTTTCCACATCACAGGATAACTTTTGTAAACACGCTCAAGTTCCGCATCGTCAATAACATATTTTTTGGCATTTGTTTTGATTAAATCTCTTTTCATCTTCTTTGCTTCTGGTGTTAAGTTCTCAATGTGATAAAGTCCCACTGCACCATTTGAAGCTGTTGCTGCGCCAAAGTCCTTAAGATAGGAAATTGTCTGGTCATTAAGTTCTTTGCCCAAAAATTTATCAAGACCAATTACATATGGAACATCTTCCATAACTTTCATTCCAATTGCGCTTCCTAAAATTTGTGCTTCTGGCAAAGATGTTGTTTTGATTTCAATAACCCAATCTGCTTTTCGTCCTTCGTCAGTTAAAAGACCAAAATGTGGAACTTTGCCAATAAGTGCGCCAAAGATGTCCAGCATTCCACTGTTACGGTTGCACCTTGCCCCCAAAACAGAGTTTGCAAACACAACAGCACTGCTTTCTGCCCAAGAAAGAATATCTCCATATTTTGGAGTGTTGCCCACTTCTTCCAGATAGCAAGTGCAGGTAAAAGCATTTGCATTTTTTAGTCCAATTTTCGAAAGTTGCTCTTCGTAGTGCTTTTGCTTTGAATACATAATTTTGCTAAAAATAAGTTTGTTCAAAAGCCCGCATTTCACATTTTTGTAATCAATTGGTCTTGGGTCCACAGTGAACGGATAGGGCGTTTTAAGTCCAGCATCAATGATTTCATCCATAATTCTGTAAACTGGCTTTAAAAGTCCAATTCCAAATGAAGTAACAAGGTGTGCCGATGTTGTAACAGGCACCATTTTGTCTGCGCCAAAAAGTTCACCAAACTCTACCAAGGTTTGCATAATTTTTGCCTTGGTCTGCCCTTGTTTGCCTTCTAAGATTTCCTTTTCTTCTTTCGTTAGTTTCATTTTTACTACTCCTTAAATTTTTTTCATGGTTATTATAACATTTCTTTTAATTTAAGCAAACTATTTCAAGCAATTTTTAACTATATTTTTAAATTATAATCAAAATTTTGTTGCATTTAATGCTT
>CASEYA010000013.1 GCA_949291975.1 uncultured Christensenella sp. | reverse complement strand
AGATATCCAACTTTATCCATAAATTTATAGTAATTTTTAAAACTTTCTTGCCCAAAAACTCGCACATTACCACGCTGTGGCTTTGAAAAGCCCATGATGTGTCTTATAACGGTTGATTTACCTGCTCCGTTTGGTCCCAAAAAGCCAAAAACCTCGCCTTCAGCAATAGAAAAGGACACATCAAAAACCCCTCTTCCGTGTCCATAGTCTTGTGTTAAGTGGTTAACTTCTATTAAGTCCATTTCAACCCCTCCTTAACTTATAAACCTTTATATGTTTAGTTTAACACAAAAAGTTTAAAAATACAACAAATATCTTTTGATTTTTTGACAAAATAAAGATTTATTTACGCATTAATTAAATATTTAACTGCTTGTTTTTACTACAAATGCAATTTTGTTTTTTTGTTACATTTCACTTGATAGATTAGATAAAATCTATAAAAATTTTTCCTTTTTACTTATGTGAAAATATTCCAAATTATACTGTAACTTTTAAAAAACAAGACCAAAATTGGTCTTGAAAGTTATAATTAAAATTGCCTTTTGCAGTTAATTTTTGAATTTTTACAAAAAAGTTTATGTCTTATTAAATAGATATTGCGCTGTTAGTTGCCAAAAACACTAGAAAATCACTTAAAATGTTCACATCTTGCAGAAATTTAGGATAACTCTTGCGTTTTTCTTTGTGTCTTTTTGATTTCATTATTGGTGTTCGTGGATGTTGTTAGTTCTTCATCCTCCATCTGCGCTGTTGCCTCTATTCTGCGAACCTCTGCGGTATTAACAGTTTTATAGAATTCTCTTTTGATTTCATTTGCTGGCACTTTTTGTTTTACTTGTTCCAAAGCATGCCTTTTTGCCATTCTAATGGACTTGTCATAGTCACTTTTGATTTCAAGTTTTTTAATTTCCTTTGCAAGCAAACTTTCATAAAGTTCTGCGTCAATTTTGACATCTTTTTCTTTTAATTTCTTGATTTCTTGCTCTTTGGTATTCATTTCTGCAACAATGCTTTTATATATACCAGAATTTTTTACATCCTCACCCCAACGATAATATAGTGTTACTAATTTTGAATTTAATTTCTCCACTTCAATATTAAGGATAATTTCTCGTTGTATTTTTGATTGAGACAATCTATATTCAATCAATAAGCCCGCCATTTGCTTGCGTCCCTCTGGAGTGTCAATCATAGTCTCGCATTCTAAATCTGGGTCCACAATAGACCAACCTTGGACAATTTTATCAATAAAATCTTGCAATTCATCCTTCATTTTAGTTCTCCTTAATGTTCTTTGTTGTTATAATTAATAAAACAATTTTTAATATTCGATATTATAAAGCAAAACAACCACTTTGTCAATGATGAACCATTAAAAACACACTAAAAGCATATGTAGTTTGTTTTTAAATGAAAATATTAAAAAACACACAAAAACAATTGTGAAAATATAAAGCAATATATTTTTTATGATAATTTGTTTGATAAATTTTACATGGTGTGCTAAAATTTAGGAAAAGGATTTATCTTATGTTTTTTTCAAGTTTAAACAAAGTTTTTGATTTTATTGAGCAAAACCTGCATGACGATATAAGCATTAACAGCCTCGGCAACATTCTTGGCACAAATGAAGACACTCTTAAGCGAATTTTTACTTTAATCTGTGGTATGTCAATAGCAGAATATATTAAAAAGCGCAGACTGACAATTTGTGTTACCGATTTAAAAACCATGCCAGTTATTGATGTTGCAGTAAAATATGGTTATAATTCACAAGCGGGGTTTTCACGGGCTTTTAAAGAATTTCATGGCATCTTGCCAAGCGAAGTAAAGAAAAACAGTCAAGCCAAACTTAATGCACTTTTACCTTTTAAATTTTCTGATGAAGTTCAATTTTTGAACAGAAATTATCAAATTATTGAGCAAGAAGAAAAAACCTTTTGTGGCGAATGTGTTGAATGCAACTTTGTTGATATTTTTTCTGTTGTAAATAAGAAGTGGAAACAAATTTTAAAGGATAAAAACCCTGAAAAATATTATGGAATAATTGAATATTTAGATAGCAATCAGGTAAGATATTGGTTTTGCTTGCCAGAAGAAAAAGGCAAAGCCAAAATTACTCTTCCAAAAGGTCAATTTTTGGTGCTAGATTTTGATGATGAAAATAAAGTTCCACATTTTTCTAAATTTATATATCAAGAATTTGCTAACAGAATAAACAGAAAGTTAAAACGACACTTCGATGTTGAGATATATGAAAAAGACAAAATCACTTTGATGTTTTCACTTGTGTGACTAACAAAATTTGTAATTTTGTTAATGATTGTAACATATAGGCAAAGTTTGCATTTTATATTTTAAGTTGTTAAATATTAAAAAGACTAAATTTAATAAGGTAAAAAATTTGATTTTTGAACAAACTTTTACCTTGATGCTTTTTTTAACAATTATACAAAAAAAGAACATACTGACTATAAAAATCAATATGTTCTTTTTTGTTTGTTGTCTGTTTTTGTTAAACAACATTATTTTTTGTTAATGACATTATTGTTGAACATTGTTATTGTTGATGTCATTGTTGTTTTCGTTGTTTATGCTATTTGTTCCTGCTACTCTTGCACGTCTTCTTCTGTTGCGTCTGCTAATTTGTCTTGAAATGATAATCAAAACAATAATTACTGCAACTGCAACACCTACGGCAAGGTAAATCCACCATGTGCCAGGAGTTCCTTCCTGTGCTGTTCCAAACACGAACACACCTGGTAGAGTGTCGGTTAAAGTAATTGTTGCGTCTTCAGCATTAATTGTAAATTCAACTGGGTTGAATATGCTGTTTGCACCTTTGTCATATACTTGAAGTCCTTCAATTGAGACAAATCTGTTATCTGCAACAATTCTAACTGTTATGTTGTTTGTTGGAACATAGCGTTCACCATTCTTGAACATTTCAACAACATAAACTCTTTCAATGTCTAAGCCACTTAGGTCACCAATAATTTCTGCCATTTCTTCTTCACTTGTTACTTGACGAATTGTAACAGTGATGCCTGCTTCAAAACCAGAGTCGCTGATAACTGTTACATTCTCATCGTCACTTGTTATAATTCCAGTGATAACATTAAATGTTGTT
>CASEYA010000012.1 GCA_949291975.1 uncultured Christensenella sp. | reverse complement strand
CGGAGTGAACGTACCTATTGTGTATCTGTTGTTGCGCCAGCAGCATTGCAGAGTATCGAAGTACGGAAGGGATAAACGCTGAAAGCATATAAGCGTGAAACCCACCTTAAGATAAGATATCCCACAGGGTTAACCTGGTAAGACCCCTTAAAGATTATGAGGTTGATAGGCTGGAGGTGTAAGTGCAGTAATGTATTCAGCTGACCAGTACTAATCGGTCGAGGGCTTGATCAATTGAAAGCGTAAATTATTTTACAGGCTTTCGCGTTGACAAGTTTTAAAAAAGTTAAAAATGTTTGTTAATTTTGTTGACAGATTTCATTTGTTTTGATATAATGGCTATGCAGTTGTGAGTGTGCTTGTCACAAACACACTGTACCATTTCTGGTGATTATAGCGAAGGGGTCCCACCTGTTCTCATTCCGAACACAGAAGTTAAGCCCTTCTGCGCCGAAGATACTTGCTACGCAGTTAGCTGGGAAAATAGGACGTTGCCAGATTTCTACTGACCAGTTTTAACTTTTGTTAAGTCTGGTCTTTTTTATTCAAAAATCTCATGTTTATTACATGGGTTTTTAATTTATTATATTATTAAATATAAATAATTTTTAAGATTGATAATTTGTCACCCTATCAAAAATTTTAATATAAACTTTTATTATTTTTTTATATTAAGCAAAGCAAAATATCACTGCCATCTTTTACTGTGCGTTTAAATAACTGATGCTTTTATAAATGAATTAATATAAATATCATTATTTTTTAAAAAAGTTTATTAAATTGAAGTTAATTAAACCAAAAACACAATTAGAGAAATATTAATAAAATTTTCTTTATAATTTATTTTTGTAGATAGGTGTTATAATCATAAATAGAGTTATTTTTTATACTTTTAAATAAAGGAAATATTTGCAGATATGTTAATATAATCAATTCAGCAGTTGCACACATATAAAAATAAAAAAGGACAAAATTGTCCTTTTCAAGATTACAAAACTGGTGGTTTATTTAAGTTTGATTTTAGCGCCTTCTCATTGCGTCTTTTAACAAGAGCATCAAGTTGTGTTGCTTTTTCATTAAGTTCTGCAATTTGTTCTTTTATTATTTTGACTCTATTTTCTTTGAAATATTGAGTTTGAAGTGCATCTTCTAAAATCTTTTTGTGGTCATCAACATCTGCACCATAAATAGTTTCAGCAAAAATGTAATTATAATATATATCTCTGCTGTCAATAACAACCTGTCCCAAAGCTAAAATATCCGCTTTTGGCAATTTTGCAAACTCAAAACATTCCTTTACATCACCACTTTCAATAACTGCTTGTTGTAAACCTTTAAAATCAGCTTCAATAAACTCTTGTGCAAACATTCTGCAGTGTTTTGCGTCACCACTTTTAATTATTGTTTGCTCATGAGCCTTTATGTCTGCTCCTTTAATATTTTTAGCAAATAAAAAGTTTATTTCAGGATGACACGATTTCAAAACAACTTCTTCTGCCTTTTTTATGTCTGCGTTTTTAACATCTTTTACAAATTGATAATTCCAAATAGGGCTTCCGCTTTCAATAATTTTTTGCTGTAAAATATCTATGTCTGCATCTGGAACTTCTTTTGCAAATTTAAGAGCAAGTTGCAAACTTCCACTTTCCAAAATTCTGCTCTGGTAAAATCTTTTTATTTCAGCATTATTGCATTCCTTAGCGTCAGTAATAAGTCTTAATAAGTTATATTCTTTAATTTTTTCCATATTTTGTTCCTAATAAATAAAGTTATAAAAATTATATCACAAGATTAAAAAAAGTCAATATTGAAAACAAAATTTACGCATTTTAAAAAATCTTGTGAACTTATTTGACAAAAAAGGTAAAAACAGAATGGATTTAATCAAAGATTTTTCCAATTATATTGATGTCTATGCAATAGATAACAACGCTTTTATAGAAGATGAAGACAACAAACTTTCTATTCATGGAAATTGCTTTTTATTTAGAAAGGGTAAAATGAAAAAGATATGCAAATTAAACAGAGTTCAAAAATTGAATTCTAGTTAATTTTGACCTAGAATAAAGTGTTTTACATTTTGTTTTTGAAAAAATTTTGTTTGAAATATACAGATAAAACTTTAACTTAAATATCTTGATTTACATAAAATTATATGTTATAATTGTTTATCATGAATAAAGTGAAGCACTATAAACGCAAAAAGAATGTCATACCACAGCGAGTTGAAGCCACAGTTGAAAGTGGCTTAACTTCTTCACAGGTTGAAGAAAGAAAAACAATGGGTTTTGATAATCCTGCCACCAACCAAAAATCTACAACATATTTGGGCATTATTCTTTCAGAAATTTTCACCTATTTTAACCTCATATTTTTTATAATAGCAATAATTTTAATCTGTTTTGGTGCTTACACACAGTTAACATTTTTGGTTATAGTGCTTGCCAATCTGCTGATTGGTATAATTCAAAAAATAAAATCAAAAAGAATAATTGATAAACTTTCTCTTGTGTCTGCATCAACAGTTGATGTGGTTCGAGATGCAAAAGAACAAAACATTTTAACAACCGATTTGGTTCTTGATGACATCTTTCGTCTATCCAGTGGACAGCAAATTTCTTGTGATGGAATTGTTTTAAGTGGTGAAATTCGTGTGAATGAATCACTTTTAACAGGCGAGAGTTTGCCTATTGTAAAAAAAGCCGGAGATACTGTTTTATCAGGTAGTTTTGTTATAAGTGGAAATGCATATGTCCGTGCAGACAAGGTTGGGGCAGATACCTTTGTTGTTGGGCTGACAAGTCAGGCAAAAAAATATAAAAAGCCAAATTCAGTAATTTTGAACACCCTTAACACCATTATAAAATTTATTGGTATAATCATCATTCCAATTGCTGTAATTTTGTTTTTTAGAACATACTATTCTGGCAACGATATCTATAACACTGTTATAAAAACTTCAGGTGCAGTCATTGGAATGATTCCATCGGGACTGTTTCTGTTAACATCAACCGCTCTTGTGGTTGGAGTTATGCGACTTGCCAGTAAAAAAACCTTGGTTCAAGATTTATATTGCATTGAAATGCTTGCCAGAGTTAACGTCATGTGCTTTGATAAAACAGGAACAATCACAGATGGAAGCATGGCATTTAAGGAAATTATAGTTCTAAACAAACCAGATAGAAAAGAAAAGTTCTATGAAATCATTCAATCTATGCAGTTTGCGCTTGAAGATGATAATGATACTGCAAAGGCACTGAAAAAAGAGTTTGTTCCAAAAGAAGTTATAAAAGCAACAAAACACTTTAATTTTTCCAGTGAAAACAAGTTTTCATGCGTATGTTTTAAAGATAAGGGAAGTTATTTTCTTGGTGCACCAGAGATGATGCTTGATAAAAATAAAAATCAAAAAGTTTTTCAAACTATAAATGAAAACGCAGGAAAAGGTTATCGTGTCTTGGCACTATGCCACAGCGAACAAGAATATGATGGAAAAAATAAACCAACAGAAATGCGAGCGCTTGCTCTTATTATTCTAGAAGATAATGTTAGACAAGATGCAATAGAAACAATAAAATATTTTAATGAAAATAATGTTAACCTAAAGGTTATTTCTGGAGATAATGCACTAACAGTAAGCGAGGTTGCAAAGCGTGCAGGCATTTTGGGGGCAGAAAAATACATCAGCCTTGAAGGTATGTCCGACCAAGATGTCATAAAAATTGCAAACGACTATACCGTTTTTGGCAGAGTTGTGCCTCATCAAAAGAAACTTCTAGTTCAAGCAATGAAAAAAGCAGGAAATACCGTTGCCATGATGGGTGATGGTGTTAATGATATTTTAGCTTTAAAAGAAGCAGATTGTTCAATTGCTGTTGGGGCAGGAGCCGATGCGGCAAGGCGTGTGTCGCAACTTATTTTAACAGACAGTAATTTTTGCTCTATGCAAGATGTTGTTGCAGAAGGACGACGGGTTACAAATAACATAAGAACTGCTTCTCCGCTGTTTTTAACAAAAACCATGTTTTCTGTCTTTTTCTCAATATTTTGTATTATCATGGGATACGAATATGCATTCAGTCCAGTTCAACTTTTGCTAATGGAAATGTTTGCAATAGGACTTCCAGCATTTGCACTAGCTTTACAGCCAAACAGAGAACTTATCAAGGGTAAATTTTTGCAGACTATTTTGGCAAAATCTGTGATAGGTGCGGTTGTTTCGCTGTTTATTGCTATATTCCTATATTTAACTCCTCATATCACAGGGCTCAGTCAAGATGAAATTCAATCAATAATTGTGGTTGCAATAACAATAAACGCATTGTTCGTAATTGGCAGAGTTTCATGGCCATTTAATGCCTATAGATTATTTGTTCTTATAACCATGATAATGCTTGTTATTGTTGGTTTCTTCACATTTTCTAATCTATATGGAACATCACTTTTTGAAGGTTCACCACTTTTCAATCTGTTGCAAATTGATAAGTTAAGCGAAAATGGATATAATTGGCTCTATATTGCACTTGCATCAATTCCTGTTCTTCTCGCAATAGGGATGACAATTGAATGGGGTATTAAAAAACTTTATGATAATAGAAAAAAACGAAAAATACCAATAAATAATGAAGGTTATTAATAAAGGGTTCATGATGATTGAACCTTTTATTTTTTAACAAACACGTTATAACAAGAACATAAAAAGGCATATATTGACTTTTTTGCACTTTTATGCTATAATTTTTGGCAGAGGTAAGAAAAAATTTATAGGAGTTAAAAATGAAAACTTCCATTATTGCAATTTCTTCTTTTTATGATGAACCAAAAGCGTTTAGAATAGATACTAAAACAGGGCAGGTTATTCTGCTAAGAAATCCAGAACAAATAATATCTAAAAAAGACCAGATGATTGATGATTTTATAAATCTTTCAGGCTATTCGGCAAATGTTTGTTATACAAATAAAAATTTTGAAGAAATCAGTTTTGAAGACCAAGAAAAAACAAAACAGCGTTTGTTGAATACCTTGGCATCGGGTCATCACAGTGTTTGTGACCACGCAAGAATTACCCTTTATCTTGATGATATTCCAAAACTTTTTGCTATGCTTCTAAATAATGAAAAAGACTATTCTACCTCCGAAAAATCAGGAAGATATGCAAAAATAGATTTCAGTAAAGAGGAGACTGCTTTGTCTGGAAAATGGGATGAAATTTTAAAGGAGGAAATTAACAAAATCTATCCACAAACACAAGGATATCTTGATGATAAGCGCAAAGATAAACTTGCACAAGAAAATGCTAGATATCTTATCAGTGTTTTACTTCCAAACACAAAAATGGTTCATACTTTGTCTTTAAGACAGCTTAATTATGAATATAATTGGATGCAGAAAATTCTTCAAAGTGAAAATAACCCAAAATATTATGAACTTTTAAAACCAACTATGAAAGAATTTTGTTCCCAAATTGAAGAGTTGGGACTTGTTATAGACGGACTGCAAGAAAATAAAAACAGAAGCTTTTCACTTGTTGATAATTCGCCAAAAGAAGAAATTTTTTCAAATATCTATCAAACAACCTATTCTGGCTCACTTACCGCATTTGCACAGGGGCTAAGACACCGCAGTTTGAGATATTCCATGAGTGAAAAAGATGAGTTTGAAATTTTTGTGCCTCCAATTTTAAAAAGTGATAAAAAACTTGAGGAAGAATGGCGAGAAGACGCTTTGAAAGTTGCTGATAAAATTCCACAGGGCACCATGGTAAATATAACAGAAAGCGGAACATATGAGGCTTTCAAGTGGAAAATGCTTGAAAGAAAATGTGCTCGGGCACAACTGGAAATAAGAGAACAAACACATCAAACAGCACAAAAATATTATGAAGAACTTTCAAAAAAACAAAATGCACTTGCTGATGACTTGAAAAATTATTTAAAAGCTTCAAGATGTAATTTTCCTGGTTATAAATGTAAAGAACCTTGCGGTTTTAAAGATGGAATTTTAGGAATAAGCAAAATTTAAACAAAATTAAAATTTATAATTTTGTTGGATAAGGAGTTAATAACATGATAAATTTTTTAAATTTGGTATACAGTTCGTTGCCAGAAAAAGATGATGAACGAGAATTTTCTGCAATTGCTTGTTGCAGTGATGTGCTGGCAAACTATCTTTTTGATTTGGCAAATAAAGGTAAATCTGGTCTAGAAGGGAAAAGCCGTGCAGGAATTATAGACACAATCAGAAGACGCAAATTGTTCAAAGTTTTTAATGAATATGGCGAAGTAATTCAGAAAATAATGTTTATCGATTTTCAACAAGCTTTAAGTGAGAATACAATTATTGAGCGTGATTTTTGGGAGTTTGTTTTGGGTCCTGATACATTCGCTCAAATGCAGGAATCTAACCCAAAAGAACTTGATGAGTTACACGAGCAAATTTCCTTAAAATATTCAATTAGCAAGGGTAATTTAAGTTTTATCTTTGAAGCAGAAAAAGGCAAAAGTGCTGGAAAAGTTAACTTTGCAATTGATGATAAGGGCTTTACTAATATGAAAAAATTTAACTGCTCTTATACTCAAAAAGACGAAAAACAAATTCAAGAACATAATAAAAAATCTCATGATATGAGCATAGTGTGAAAACTTTAAAAGTTTTCACTTTTTTTTTAAGTAATATTAAATTATATTTTTATAAACTTTTAATTAAAAAAATAGAGATGATTATAAAAAAATTAAATAAAATTAAAAAATTTTTCAGCATTTTGTTTTTATTACAGAAAAAGTTTTTAATCTTAAAATATATGATTATAAATCAATAATACTTTGTAAATAAGTAAAGTTTAAAAAAATGACCATACAAAAGGCCATTTTAACAAAAATATTATCAGTGTATCTATATAATGATTTGTTTCATATCTTTAAATGAGAAAATTGTTGTGGGGAATATATGCAACAATCTTTAATAACAATTTTTTATCATTTTCAATTTTTAAATAATATATATTTTTTCTTTATTATTCTAAGATAAAAGTGCCAATTGTTTTTATTTTGGCTAAGTGCAAATGTGATATAATTTCACATTATGCACCAACACACAAAAAGAAAATAAAAAACACCACTTGCGTGGTGCTGTTGGCTCCCCACAACTTTCTGACCCAATAAAAATACTTGAAATTACTAAATTTGCAAAGTTAAATCGTGGCAAGTATATTGCACAAAAATATAAAAGTCAAGAAATTCTCACAAAACAACAAAAACTTTGGGGCATTTTTACAATTCGCTATGTTTATGATAAAAGAAAATTTTGTGAATTGAGATTTGTAAAGCACTCTTCTTATGAAAAGGCGGTGCAATATGACTAGACAACAATATATTTGGAGACAGCAAGAAAAACACAAAGAATATGAAAACATAAACGCATTGGTTCACCAAATGGTAAAGTTAAGTGGATTTGTGTTAGAGCCTATCATTTTAGGTGAAGTCTTTTTTAGATATTT
>CASEYA010000011.1 GCA_949291975.1 uncultured Christensenella sp. | reverse complement strand
GAATGTGGTTCAAATTATAACGGAATGCGATGTAAAAGACACGGAAGACCCTATGTTTATTATCAATGCACTGACCAACATAGTTATAAAAACGGACAAAAAAGAGAAAAATATTGCCATAATAACACAATTCGTAGAGATGAGATTGAAAAACTTGTTATAGATAAAATTAAAGAAATTGTCTTTACTGATAATCTAGTTGAACAAGTTTTAGATAACTATAACAAATTTGCCATTGAAGAAAGTAAAAATAATTCTATGATTGAAATGCTTGAAAACAAAATAAAAGACTATGATAATCAAATGAAAAACATTACTAATGCTATCGGTCAAAATACTGCAAGTTATTCAATACAAGTGCTACTTGATAGATTACACGAACTTGAACAAAATAAAAAACAAACAACAGAATTACTTGAAAAAGAAACGATTGGAAATAATTCTTTAACCACAACCGTAAAAGAAATATTAAAAGTTTATCAGAAAGCTCAAAAAATTCTTGATGGAGATGATATTCCAGCAAAACGAGCTATTATAAACAACTTTCTTAATAAAGTAGTTGTCAAACAGGATACAGTTGAAGTTTACCTTAATTTATTGCCTTTAACTTGCTCTGCTTTCCTTGATATTGACATATTAAAAAATAACTTATTTATGGGAGATTTAAGTGTTGGAGATTGGGATTTTGCTGAATACCCAGATTACCCAATTACAACATTAAAACAATATAGGGAGTATAAAGAAAAACCCAGCACAAGATTTATTCCATCTTTTACTGGGCTAAATACAATTGGCTCCTCAAGCAGGACTTGAACCTGCGACCTGCCGGTTAACAGCCGGATGCTCTACCAACTGAGCTATTGAGGAATAGTTGGGTCTTTTAAAAGACTGTTAATATTCTATCAAATATTATTTCTTGTGTCAATGATTTAAAACAATTTTTTTTAAAATTTTTTATTTTTTTATAAGATTGATAAACTGTACAAATTTTCTAAAAATATATAAATTAAAAAAATCTTAAAAAAAATGATTATTCACTTTACTTTTTTTATAAGCAAAGATATAATTTATCTATAATTTAAAGGAGTTTTCCATGTTAAAATCTTCTAGTCATATTAATCTTATTTCTTTCTTTTTACTTATACTTTTTTTATGTATAACTTTTATTATCTTTGCCACAACAATCATCTTTAATGTTTGGTGGATAGGGCTGATTTTTTCTTTAATTTTTATTTTTGCAATTTGCCCACCTTATTTTTTCACTTTTTATGTGTTAAATGAAAATAATATAACAATTAGATGTGGCTATTATAAAACTATTATTCCATTTGATAAAATTATTTCTGTTCATCAAAAAGATTGTTGCAAGATTGCACCAAGTTTAGACAGCAAGCGAATAGAGGTTGTTTATTTTAACAAGAAAAATGAAATAAAAACAACATATATTTCACCAAATTGTTTCAGCGATTTTTTAACAAAATTTGCAGACAATGTGTTAAATTCTGTTAAAAACAGTGAAGCACAAGCGGAAAGTAATAAAATCAAAACATCTTCCAAACAAAAACTATCACAAGAAAAGTTTGATAATAAAGATGTTATAAAGTAAAAATAGTTTCTATTATAATAATTTAAACAGAGGATATAATGCAAATAAAAGACATTCATTTACCAAGCAATATAGAAAATGCTTTAAAAGAGCAATCAATTTTTGCCTTAACTGATATACAACAAAAAGCGATTCCGTTGATACAAAAAGGCGAAGATGTTGTTGGAATTTCTCAAACAGGCACAGGCAAAACGCTTGCCTTTTTAATTCCCATTATACAAAAATTAGATGTAAATAATTTATCAACACAAGCACTGATTGTTGTTCCAACAAGAGAACTTGCCGTGCAGATAAAAAAAGAGGGGCAAAAACTTTGTAAATATAACAAGGGCATACATTTCCTTGCGATATATGGTGGTGCAGACATCAATCAACAGATTTTTGCTTTCAAAAAAAAGCCTCAGGTAGTAATTGGAACAGCAGGACGACTTCTTGACCACATAAGGCGTCATACTTTAAAACTTAATGAGTTAAAATTTTTGGTTCTTGACGAAGCAGATGAAATGTTTAACATGGGTTTTCGCAAAGACATTATAAAAATCATTGAAAAAGCACCTCAAACAAGGCAAACATTGCTTTTTAGTGCAACAATGAATGATGAAGTTCTTGATTTATCAAAAAATTATATGTTAGAGCCAAAAAACATTGAAATTGGCAAAAAAAATGAAAGTTTGAAAAATATTACACAGACCTATTTTTTAGTTCCAAAAGACAAAAAGAAAAAAGCACTTCATTCTTTGCTTATTGAGTTGGAACGAGCAAAAACACTCATATTTTGCAACACAAAAAAAATGGTTGGCGGAGTGCAAAGTTATCTTGAAAAAATGGGTTATCCAGTTTTGGTATTGCATGGCGATATGCCACAATCTCAACGAAATCAGGTTATGCAAACTTTTCGGGGAACTCGCTCAGACATTTTGATTACAACAGATGTTGCTGCTCGTGGTATTGATGTTAAAAACATTAAAAGCGTTATAAACTTTGATTTACCACCAAATAAAGAGCAATATCTTCACCGCATGGGCAGAACAGGCAGAGCAGGTGAGGATGGCAATGTTTTTACCATTTTAGACAGCAAAGAACAAGAAACAAAATTGCTTGAAGTTGTTAAAAGCACAAACTCAAAAATTAGCCTTGGCTTTCTTCAACTTAAAAATCTAGATGAAGAAAAATCAAAAACATCAAAATCATCCCAGGGCTTTTCAAAACCTGTTGCTCGTCACAACACAAAAAGAAAACGAAGTCCTTTTTTGGCAAAAAATAAAAAATTAAAGCATTAATGTTTTGTTGATAACTTTTTATAAATGAAATAAAAAAAAAGATAATGAAATTTTAATTTTTAAGGTTAATTATCTAAAAAAATTGTTGCAAAAACATTTTTAATATTATTTTTAAAAATATATTAACAAAAAAACGAACTTTGAGTTTTCTTCAAAGTTCGTTTTATTCTTCTCTGGTGCGGATGAGAGGAGTCGAACCCCCACGGTTGCCCACTAGATCCTAAGTCTAGCGCGTCTGCCAATTCCGCCACATCCGCATGATTATTGATTATATACTAAAAAAGATAAAAAATCAAGCAAAAAGCCAAAATTTGTTGTTCATTGCACTTGTTATTAAAAATCTTTTGTGTTATAATAACCCAGAATTAAGTTTTGGTGGTTTTTTATGGAAAAAGAGTCTTTAAAACAAATTGTAGACATTTGCAGTTTGGTTATTGCAGTATGTATGCTTTTGGGAGCACTTTCTTTCTTTATTTCTCAACTTGTTTCTGTTTCTGGCTTTATTGGGTATATTCTCAGCGTTTTTGCATCGCCACTTCTTACAACTTTTTCGCTTTTTATAAATCTTGGTGGCAGTTTTCTCTCGGCTTTTATTGTGATTGCGCTGTTTTTGGCTGTGGGAATTTTTCTTCTTGTTGCCTCTATTACAAACATATATAACAACAAACTTTCAACCGCAAATGCTCAACTTTCAGCACTTATTCTGTCTGTAATTCTTTCAATAATCATGTTTGTTTGCACATTCGTTTTCGGCTTCAATTTTGAGCAAGCAAATTCTGTTTGGTTCTATATGTGGACATATCTATTCTTTGCTTTGTGTATTATAGCATTTATTTTTTCAAGTATATATAATGCAAAAATTATAAAGGAGAAGTCTAATGATGCAAAAGATGAAACAACTCAAACAAAGTGATTTGTTTTTTATGTATCAACTAGAAAATGAAATTGCAAAAAATGGAACAAAAAGTCCGCTTGTATATGAAGCGGTGGATAAAATTTACAAAGATAAAAAATATGATTTGGCACTGCAAGTTGCAATGCGATTTAATTTCAAAGATGCTAGCCTTGTTCAAAAATTAAGTGATACTGTTATAGAGAGCAAAAATCCAGAATTAAATTATCTTTTTGCAATGAATGTGAAAAAGTGCCCAATAGATAAGCATATTAATGTGGTTATTCAAAGCAAAAATCCAAAATTCAGTTATCTGCTTGCACAAAGCAAAAAAATAGATAAAAACCAAAGCGATGAACTAATAAATGTTATAAAAGACAGCAAAAGTTCAGCATATCTAAAACTTTTGACAATAGGTTCAAAATCAAAAAAACAATCAAAGGATAATAATCTTTAAAACCAGCAAAAGAGATTGAAATACTTACTGTAACTGAGGTTATCAATAAAAAATAAAAAATTTTTATAGTTATAGCTTTTTAGCAATAATTCTAAATATTGATTTAAAAAGATTTGATAAAGAATAAAATTTTAAATAAAAAAACGGTTTCTGATATTTTCAGAAACCATTTTTATTATATATTGCCACAAAACTTTGCTTTTTGTCCAAGTTCTTCTTCAATACGCAAAAGTTCGTTATATTTTGCCACACGGTCACTTCTTGAAGGTGCACCAGTTTTAATTTGTCCAGCGTTTGTTCCAACAGCAAAATCAGCAATATAATTGTCCTCAGTTTCACCACTGCGGTGTGAAATGATGGTGTTAAAACCTGCTTTTTGTGCAAGGCGAATTGTTTCAAGTGTTTCAGTAACGCTTCCAATTTGATTAAGTTTAATTAATATTGCATTTGCTGAACCTTCTTCAATGCCACGCTTTAACAGTTCTTTGTTGGTAACAAAAAGGTCATCACCAACAACTTGAATTTTATTTCCAACCTTTTTGGTAAATTTTTGCCAAGACTCCCAATCATCCTCGGCAAATGGGTCCTCAATTGAAATAATAGGATATTTTTTAATCAAGCCAAGATAGAATTTCATAAGTTCACTTTTTGAAAAAAGTTGGTCTGTTTTCCAAAAATAATATTTGTCTTTTTGTCCAAGGGTCATTGCTTCTTCAAACATTTCGTTTGCTGCAACATCAAGAGCAATGGCAAAATCTTTTTTAGGTTTAAAACCACTTTGTGTCATGGCAAGCAAAATGTAATCAAGCGCTTCTTCATCACTTTTAAAGTTTGGAGCAAAACCACCTTCATCACCAACAGCGGTTGAAAAACCGTCTTTTTTTAGAAGTGCTTTCAAGTTATGAAACAGGGTGGCACACCACAAAAGTGCTTCGCTGTATGTGCAAGCACCAACAGGAACAATCATAAATTCCTGAATGTTAAGATTGTTATCTGCGTGCTTTCCACCGTTGATAACATTCATCATTGGTCGTGGAAGAAGAAAGGCATCTTTATTGATGTGTTTAAAAAGAGAAACATCTTTTGCATCTGCAGCGGCTTTCAAACAAGCAAGTGAAACACCCAAAATGGCATTTGCACCTAAAACGCTTTTGTTCTTTGTGCCGTCAATATTGAGCATAATGTTATCTAATTCTTCTTGATTAAACACATTTTTGCCAATCAAATGTTTAGCAATAATTTTATTCACGTTGTTGACTGCCGTTAAAACGCTTTTGCCAAAATAATAATTTTTATCATGGTCTCTCAGCTCCAGCGCTTCTTTGCTTCCCGTTGATGCACCAGATGGAACAGATGCTCTGCCAAAAAAGCCATGCTCAGTGGTAACATCAACTTCAACAGTTGGTGTTCCTCGAGAGTCTAAAATTTGACGAGCTTTTATTTTTTTTATTTTTTCAACTTTCATTTTTTCACCTCAAAAGCAATTATATCAATAAAATTTTAAAAAGTAAAAAGAAAAAAGCAAGAATTTTTTAAAAGTTAAAATTTTTAGATGTTTGTTAAGTTGCGTTTTGTTTTTGCTTGTGCTATAATGAAAACATTAAGGAGAAGAAAATGAATATACTAGATGAATTAAAAGAGCGTGGACTTGTTAAACAAACAGTTTTTGAGGACGAATTAAGCGAGATTTTGAAAAAGGGCGAAAGAATAACTTGTTATTGTGGGTTTGACCCTTCGGCAGATAGTTTGCAAATGGGCAATGTGGCTGCACTTTGCCTTCTTCTTCGTATGCAGAAAGCGGGGCATAAGGTAATTGCTTTAATTGGTGGTGCAACTGGCAACATCGGTGACCCAACAGGCAGAAATGATATGCGTCCAGAAAAAACAAAAGAGCAGTTAGAGCATAACATTACTTGCATCACAAAACAAGTGCAAGATTTCTTTAAAAGAAACGGAAACGGTGATGTGATTGTTGTTAACAATCATGATTGGACAAGCAAACTTTCTTTTTATGACTATCTTAACGAAATAGCAAAGCATATGTCCGTTAACCGTATGCTTGCAAGCGAGTGCTTTAAGGCACGCATGGAAAATGGACTTACCTTGGCGGAATTTTCATATATGCCAATGCAGGCAAACGACTTTTTATATCTGTTTAACAAATATGGCTGTATTTTGGAAATAGGAGGGGATGACCAGTGGGCAAACATCTTGGCTGGGGTGGAACTCATTCGTCGCAAAGAGCGCAAACCAGCATTTGCAATCACACTTCCACTTTTAACAAAAGCAGACGGAACAAAAATGGGCAAGACCGCTGGTGGTGCTGTTTGGTTCGGTAGAAATAAAACAAGTGATTATGATTTATATCAATACTTCAGAAATGTTGAAGATGTTAAACTAAGCGAGTATTTTAAAGCATTCACATTTTTGCCAATTGATGAAATCAATGACCTTTGCAGTTTAAAAGGGCAGGCAATCAATGTTGCAAAAGAACGCCTTGCATACGAAATTACAAAACTTATTCGTGGTGAAGAAAGTGCAGAAAACGCACAAAATCAAGCACGAGCAAACTTTGGTGGAAATGTTCAAGATATGCAGGCAATGGAAATCAAGCATGATAATGCGGAAAACATCATTGACCTTTTGTTAGCAACAAAAATGGCATCCTCTCGTGGCGATGCAAAGCGCCTTATTGATGGCAAGGCAGTTAAAATTGATGATGAAGTCATAGAAAAATATGACCATCCAATCATAAAGGCAGAATTTGTTTTGCAAAAAGGTAAGAAAAACATTCAAAAAGTGAAAATATGCTAGATAAAAAGTTTATTTCTCTTCCAAAAGATGTGTTAAAAACAGGCGAGATAACAGAGAAGAAATCTCGCTTTTTGGTTTTTGCCAAAAATGTTGAAACAAGCCAAGAGGCAGAAGATTTTTACCGCTCAATAAAAAAAGAACATAAAACAGCAAGGCACACCGTTTGTGCATATAAACTTAGAACACTTTCTCATTTTACCGATGACGGAGAACCTAGTGGCACGGCAGGTAAGCCAATTTTGGATGTAATTGAAAAGCAAAGACTTGTCAACATTATTGTGGTTGTTGTCCGTTATTTTGGTGGTATCAAGTTGGGTGCGGGACCACTTTTGCGTGTATATTCAAATTCAGCCAGCCTTGTTTTAAAACCACCTTTTGCACTTTTTGAAAATTGCCAACAATTGCAGGCAAAAGTAACTTTTGCTCAGTTTGAAAATTTGGTTAAACTTGCCAGCAAAAAT
>CASEYA010000010.1 GCA_949291975.1 uncultured Christensenella sp. | reverse complement strand
CAACCACCTAACCAAGAAGAAAATGAAGAGTGGTCGAATGATACTACTGACGATATTGATGATACTACTAGTGATATAGAGCAAGATTATACTGTGGAATTTTTTATTGATAAGTTGATAATAGTTTCAGTGGGCGGAGTGGCAATTTCCATGCTTTTAATCTTCGGCACCTATAAATCTCAATATGTTCTCGATGTGAAAAGACAGATTAAGGCGGAAGAAAACGGACAAGTTATAGAAAGATATAATCAAAATATTCAAGTGACTAATGGACAACCACAAGCACAAAATGAGTATAAGGAAGAAAAGGCTGGCAAAACACAATCGACACCAACAAGAACTATTCCACCACTTCCGCCAGAGATAAAAACAAAACTTGAACAAAATAAAAAAGAAGATGATACACAATAAAAAGAAAAAATCTCCGTTATAGTTTTATAAGGAGATTTTTTATGTTGTATTTAATAAAAGTATAAGAATGGGCTATATAAAAGCTAAAAGACATATTTTTTGTTTTGATAGTCAAAATAGGCAGATAGGAAGAATGGTAGAAAGCGGAAACTTTCTTTCCATAAAGAAAGCGAAAAACTTATTGCAAGTTTTAATGACGTGCTCACATACGAGAGCCATGGCAATTTGATTGGAAATGTAATTTGCATTGTGTTTTCTATACTTTAAACTTGTAAAAATATGCCAACTTATATTATAAATGCTTTCAAATAGACCTAAAAGCAAAAAAGCATTCTATCAAGAGAATGCTTTTTATGTTCTTTCTTAAACTTATTTTTTAACAAAATAATGCACAGATTTTTGTGATTGGCGCGCCGTAAGGGATTCGAACCCCTGACCTTTGGTTCCGTAGACACAATAAAAGCCTTTATTTATGGGCATTTTAAAACTTTTGACAACACTTTGACAACACTTTTTATAAAAATATAACTTTCATTATTACAGAAAAACAACCTTTTCAGGTTGTTTTTTAATTACAAAGGCATAATATAAGAAGAAAATAATTCACGAGTTTTTTTCATATACAAACCTTTTTGCTCTAATTTATTAATTAAATTTAAAAATTCTTCATCTGATAAATTTAATATTGTTTTTGTGCCTTTATTTAAATTATGTGTATGAAAATAACTTTTTGCACCATAAGGAACAGCAGACTTATCTTTATTCATATATTTTGCTAAATAAAAAATAACTTTATCAAAAGATGTTATATTATCATTATTTCTTTTAACTAAAGGAATAACAGAACAAAAACCTAAATCAAATATTTCATGCATAAAATTATAAATTTTATCACCAATTATTGTTTGCAAAGGCTTTAAGTAAAAAGAATTCCAAACAGGATTGCCAAACTTATCTAGTTTAATAGTGCCATCTTTATTTTTTAAATATTGTTCATTATTTATTGCTCTACATAATACTTTTGATAAATCAGCATTTCCTATTGCACCATGAAAATGAAGTTTATTTCCATCCTCGTGATATTCAATTACGGCAAGTATTTTTATATCATGAAAATAATATTGTAATTTTTGTCTAAACAATTTCCAAGCATATTTTACAGACTCTTGACTTCTAGAATCAATTTTATATGGGTCAAAGGTCATAGTAATAAAATAATTCCAATCATTATTTTGACCATAAGAAAGAAAAACATCAAGCGCACGCTTCAAATTTTTTAACCTACAAGCATTAAGATGAGAAATTGTTGCTTTTTCATTATTTATATCTGTTTTTCTCAATACTCCATTTTCCACAAACCAAAGTCTATTTCTAGGACCTTTATAAGTATTGCCCATGCATGAATATTTTTTATTTAATTTTAAAATCTCAAAATTGTTATTATTAAATCTACTAACAGTAGTCATTTCTTCAGGTTTTATATTTTTACAAAATTTTTTAAATGCAGCAGTTATTCCAGAAGTAAATGGCAAATTATAAAAAGGGCAATCATATAGTCCATTTTTTCTTAACTTACAATTTTCACATTGTTCCCGTAGTGTCATTTTTGT
>CASEYA010000009.1 GCA_949291975.1 uncultured Christensenella sp. | reverse complement strand
CCCTCTTTAGAAACCATTGTTATATATAAAGAGAAAGAACAAAATGATTTCTATCTTTATTGCAAACTTGAACAAACCGCTGATTACAGTTCAAAATTTGACTATTCCATAGGAAACAATTTTTTTGTTCTTTACACTGAGAATAACTTTTATAAATTTAACCAAAGCGGTTGTTATTTAATAAATGACACCAACAATCTGGGCGCAACCACCTATTCTGTAACAGAAATGCAAAATGTCATTGATATAAAACTTGATTTTTATGATTCTCTTTTTGCTTTAACAGATGATGCAATCTATCGCTTTGATAAAGATAACAGCGCCTCTAAAAGTTTTGCAAATAATTTTGCTGAATGTATAAGTTTTGATTTTGACTATCGAACGGGTGAAATCTTGCTTTTAAGTCCAACAAGTTTGCAAAACACAACCATTTTAAAGGGTAATGAAAACTTTATTAATATCATCAACAGTGACAACTATCCTGATTATGCTGGCAACAAACTGGAAGTGAATTTCTTAACAGTTATTCAGGATGATGCTCCGCTTTATGAATTTGACAACCCTCTTTACAATGTTAAAATTGATGATAAAAACATAACACTTGATGAGGGATTAATTCTTTATTCCATTGGAGAAAAAACAAGCACGGGCTATTATTTTATTATGATTACAAACTTGCAAAAAACAAACATTTTTGGTTATGTCAAAGAAAATTGTGTTAATAAAACTAATTTAACATCAAAAAACAGCCCTGCAAGAATTTTGCTTAATAACACATCAGTCTTTAACTATCCATCAAGTTTAGATGATGCAATGCTTGCAACAACTGAAAACGCACCGCTGACGCTTTCGAGAAATACCATTGTTCAGGTGCTTGATATCATGCCCTATGCTGACAGCAACGGCATTACTTTTGCCAGAATTCAGCATAATAGCGAAATTTATTTTGTAAACAACAACGCTTTGTCTTCTGTTGTCTCCCAAAGCGCACAGCCAATTAAAACAAGTTTAACAAAGGATGAAATCACCATTTATGCCGACATAGACAAGCAAAATGAAATTACAAATATCCCAAAAGATGAGTTTGTCGAAGTTTTAAGTGAAAACAATGGAACATCCCTTATTCGCTGGAACTCATATGTTGGATATGTCGATAGTGAACTTTTGAATGACAACTTGTTTTCTAATCTTATTTTTATAGGTTTTGTGTTGCTAACAATTGCAATAATTTTGGCAATTTGTGTTTTGTTTATAGTTTTACATTTTAAAAACAAGAAAAAAATTGACCAAAACTAGAAAAAACTTTTTTAACAATAAAAAACACACTCTTTGCTGTAAGAGTGTATTTTTTTCATAAAAACCTGTTTTAAAAATATACTTTTTTAGAAATTTATTATAAGTGTTTTATTTATTAAAAAATAGAATTTACAAAAAACTCTATTTAGAAAAATCTATAAATATTTTTTAATTATTTCTTTCTGGAAAGTTAATAATCTAATTTTATAATAGTTTATTGACTTACGCTTGGCATAAATGTTTGATTTACTGGAATAATATCTAGCACTTTTTCAATGTTATCTTCCGTTGAAATTTGTGAAATAGAAATTTCAAACGCTGTTTTGGTTTCCAATTGATTATCTGCCGTTTTCTTTTGATATTCTCTGCTTTGAATTCTGCCTGTCACAAAAACCTTTTGCCCAACTTCAAGTTGGCTGACAAATCTTGCATTCCTTCCCCACGCAATTGAAGGAAGATAGTCCGACTTGTTATACGCCCTGTTGACTGCAAGTAAAACATCACAAATTTCCCGCTTGAAAGGTGTTGTTCTATATACTGGCTCTTTGCAAACAAAACCAGCAAGTTCAATTACATTTGAACTTAGATATGGTTCCTCTTCACAAAGTTCTTTAACAAAAACTGTTAGCATAAGTTTACTGTGTCCATCAACAATTTTATTGTAAGAGCGAAATTGTCCTTTTAATGCAATTTTAGAGCCAATGGCCAAATTGTTGTCTTTAAACAAGCGTTCTGATATGGTAACTGGTATGATGTCGCATTGACTGGAAAGTCTTGGGACTTCCAAGTTGATATCGTAAAAACTTTCACCATAGATTTCATGGCTGAAAACAGGCTCATCAACCACCTTTCCGCATAAATAAACCTTATTGTTATTGCAATTTTCAAAATTCATAATTATCCTCCACTGTTTTTTAAATTTTTTTCTGAATTCCAGCTCGGTCAATTGTGTAGTTATCGTGATATATTAACTCACCAATGCTGACAATGGAATAACCTTTTTGTTTAAGCGATGATAAAACCATTGGCAAAGCATCAAGAATGTGGTCAGAATTATTATGGCACAAAATGATTGAACCATTCGTTACACGACTGAGAATTCTGTTAGAAATCTCGCTTGCACTAATTCCTTTCCAATCTAGTGAATCAACACTCCATTGAATAGTTGTTAAATCTAACGCCTCTGCAGTGTCAATTAGGGCATTATTGTAACTTCCAAATGGAGCCCTGAAAAGTTTTGGCGTCTGCCCTGTTACCTCTTTAATTATATTAATAGAAGTTTCAAGTTCAAGTTTTATCTGCTCAGCACTGAGTTTGACCATGTCGGGATGAGTGTTGCTGTGCGTTCCAATTTCAAAGCCTTTTTCTGCAATTAACTTTGCAGTTTCGGGATAGTCTTCCACCCAAAAACCAACCAAGAAAAAAGTTGCGTTTGCATCGTATTCATCAAGAATTTCCATTATTCCTTCTGTTTTATCTGCTCCCCATGCAGCATCAAAAGAAATTGCCACTTTTTTCTCGCTTGTCTCAACTGCGTAAATTGGAACCTTTCTTAAATTATCACCAAAAAATACCGAAGCTGCTGAATTTTCGCCAAAAGAAAGTGCCAGTAAAACACATACCAGAATCATCAAAATGGCGAATTTTAAAGTATGCTTTTTTAAAATTAAAAATTTCATTTTACATACACCTTTATTTTAATTTGTTTTTATAAAAAAATCCATGCGTTAAACCAACCAAAAAAGCAATTTTTTAGAAAGTTTTTTTATTTTTTGTCGAATAAAATCACACGACTTTTTTATAACTATATGCTTAACAAAAACAAAAAAGACATATTTATTTAAAATGATAAAAAACAAACACCCATCTCTGAGTGTTTGGAAAAAATTTTTTAAATAAAATTATATCTTAACTTGCAATAAAAGCACCCTTTAATGTTCCCTTTGCTTTTATCTTTTTACCCTTTGTTGTTCTTGCTTCAATTGCAATGTCTTCACTGTTAATCATTATTGTCTGGTCAAAATCAAAAACAATTTCAACAGGAAGTGTGCAACGAGAAGAGAAAAGAACACAATCATTTGAAGAAAGACTGATAAGGCGAACACCCTTTCTGTATCTTGGCAACTTGTCAATTTGAGAAATTGGCACACGCTTTGCAAATCCCATTTTTGAAATGACAATTAGTTCTCCATCATCATTACAAACAGAAGCGTAAATTACCTTGTCATTATCGTTTAGGTTTATCCCTCGCACACCACCACTGATGCGACCTTGGAATGGAACATCATCTTTTTTGGCATATAAAACTTGACCTTGCTTTGTGCAGAATACCATGTCGGTGTTAACCTCATCAAAACAAATTGCAATAACTTGGTCGTCTTCTTTTAGTTTCACTGCTTGGAAATAATTTTTTTGCACATCATATTCCTTGAACGCTGTTTTCTTAACAAAACCGCACTCAGTGAAAAACAGAAGTGATTGTTCGCCAAAATCAGCATCAAGAATGGCTATAATTTTTTCATCCATATCAAAATCAGCAAACAATTCTTTTGGGCTTATTCCTTTGTCTTTAAATTTAACAATTGGAATATCTTTTACTCGACACTTAGCACAAAAACCACTGTTTGAGAAAACAAGAACATTTTTATCTGTTGTTATTGGAAGAACAATGGTGTGCACCTGACTGAGTTTTGTTCCTTCTTTAAAGATTTTACTTGCACCATCAAAAACCTTTTTCTCAACCGCTTTAATGTTTCCCTGTGCTGTCAAGCAAACATAAACCTCACTTGGTTCTTCAAGGCTTATTGTTTCAGTTATATCTGCTTCTTTTTCACTTACAAGCGTAGACCTTCTGGCAAAACCATATTTCTTCTTGATTTCTGTTATCTCTTCTTTTACTATGTTGAGTTGCATTTTTTCAGAGTTTATAACATTTGTCAAATAGTTTATCTTTATCTTTAACTCTGCAATTTCATCAGTAATTTTGTTTACTTCAAGATTGGTAAGCCTTGCAAGACGCATATCCAAAATTGCTTGTGCTTGGACTTCGCTTAGGAAAAAGCGTGTTTTAAGTTTCATCTTTGCATCCACTGGAGAAGTTGATGTTTTAATGATTTTAATTACTTCATCAATGTTTTGAATTGCTATAAGCAAACCTTCCAAAATGTGCATTCTATTTTTTGCTGCTTGAAGGTCAAATTTACTTCTTCGCAAAATCACATCTTTTTGATAGGCAACATAATATGAAATAATTTCTTTTAAGCCCATTACCCTTGGTTTTCCATCAGCAATTGCAACCATGTTGATTGCAAAACTGCATTCAAGGTCAGTTGATTTCATTAAAACCTTCATGATTGCTTCAGGATTGCCGTCTTTTTTTACTGTGATTACAGCACGAATTCCTTGGCGGTCACTTTCATCTCTAATGTCTGAAATATCGCTTAGCACACCTTTTTTCTCTTCACGAAGCGCAGCAATTTCTTGCAAAAGTTTAGATTTATTTACCTGATATGGAAATTCAGTGATAACAATGTTCTTTTTATCACCCTTTGTTTCCTCGATGTGATATTTTGCTCTTATGATGATTTTTCCTTTACCAGTGCTATATGCCTTTTCAATCTCAACAGGAATTATGTTGCCACCAGTTGGGAAGTCTGGCGCTGGAATATAGTGCATCAAACTTTGAACACTAAGATTAGGGTTGTCAATATAGGCAACCACACCATTTATAACTTCGGTTAAGTTGTGTGGTGGAATGTTTGTAGCAAGTCCAACAGCAATTCCAGAAGCACCATTGACAAGAAGATTTGGAAAGCGCCCAGGAAGCATTTCTGGCTCTTTTAACGAGTCATCAAAGTTAAGCCCCCAACGAACAGTGTCTTTATCTATATCTCTTAAAAGTTCAAGAGCAAGCGGAGCAAGTCTTGCTTCGGTATAACGCATTGCAGCAGCAGAGTCGCCGTCGTTACTTCCAAAGTTTCCATGTCCTTGAACTAGAATTGCACTCATGTTATGAGGTTGAGCCAGTCTTACCATTGCATCGTAAACCGAGGTATCACCATGAGGGTGATATTGTCCCAAACAATAACCAACAATTCTTGCTGATTTTCTAAAAGGTTTATCTGGTTCAAGCCCAAGTTCCATCATGGAATAAAGAATTCTTCTTTGAACAGGTTTAAGTCCATCTTCCACTCTTGGCAAAGCACGGTCTAAAATTACAAACTCACTATAAGGAAGCATGCTGTTATTAAGCGCTTCATCAAGTGAAGTGCTAATAACTTTTCCCCCTTGGTTTTTCATTTCGTTTTCAATTTCGCTGTTATTTTCTTCCAAGTTATTTCCTCCTAAAGTCCTTTCTTCTCAGCAAACTCATCTTTTTTGTTAAAATTTGCATGTTCACTGATATAACTTTTTCTTGCCTCAATGTCATCACCCATCCAAGTTGTTATCATAAGCTCTGCATTTGCAGCGTCTTCAACATTTACTTGCACAAGCGTTCTTTTTGCTGGGTCCATGGTAGTATCCCAAAGTTGTTCTGGGTTCATCTCACCCAAACCTTTATATCTTTGAATTGAGTAGCCTTTTCCAACCCTTTCTATAACTTCTGGCAGTTCTTGGTCGCTGTAAACATATTCTTCGTGGTCTTTCTTTTGCACTTTATAAAGTGGAGGCAGTCCAATGTAGAGATGTCCATTAGTAACAAGTCCACGCATATATCTGAAAAAGAAAGTCATCAAAATTGCTCTTATATGTGCACCGTCTTGGTCGGCATCGGAAAGGATGATTACCTTGTGATATTTTAGATTTGAAAGGTCAAAATCTTCACCAATACCTGTGCCCAAAGCACTGATAATTGTTCTAATCTCCTCATTTGCAAGCACCTGTGCCAAACGCTTTTTCTCGGCGTTAAGAGGCTTTCCTCGAAGAGGTAAAATTGCCTGAAAAGAACGGTCTCTTGCTTGTTTTGCACTTCCACCTGCACTATCACCCTCAACAATAAAAAGTTCGTTAAGTTCGCTCTTTTTTCCGCTTGCGCTAGCAAGTTTTCCAATTAGATTACTGTTTTCAATGCTGTTTTTCTGTCTTGTGATTTCCTTTGCTCTTTTTGCTGCTTCACGGACCTTTGCGGCTGCTTTTCCTTTTTTTACTGCAAGTTCCAACACTTTTTTGTTTTCATTTTTTTCAAAAACAGTAACAAGTTGATTATAAACAATGTTTTCAACTTCGTTTTTAATTTCAGGGTTTCCAAGTTTGGTTTTTGTCTGCCCTTCAAACTGAACATTGCGCATTTTAATTGCAAGAACAACAGTCATACCCTCACGATAGTCTTCCCCAAGCGGATTTTCCTCTTTATCTTTTAAGAAATTCAATCTTCTTGCAACATCATTAAATGCACGAGTGATTGCGCTTTTGAGTCCTGTTTCATGTGTTCCACCCTCACTTGTTGGAATGTTGTTCACATAACTGAAAATATTTTCGGTATATGATGAAGTATATTGAAAAGCACATTCAAGTTCTATTAAATCACTTTTTCCACTTATATAAATTGGATTTTGGTGTTCTGCACGATTATTGTTCAAATAGAGAACAAAATCTTTAAGTCCACCGTTAAACTTGAACACCTTTCTTGACGGAGAACCACCACGCATATAGCGTTCATCAACAAGCACAATTTCAATCCCCTTGTTTAAAAAGGCAAGTTCTCTAAGTCGTTTGCTCACAACCTCATGACTGAATGTGATATCCTCAAAAACACGGTCATCAGGCAAAAAGCGAACACAGGTTCCAAACCTGTTTGTAGTTCCAATTTGTTTGAGTGGAGTTACCACAGCACCACTTCTTATCTTTCCATTTTTTGTTATGCTTTCAAAGCGCATTTCATATTCTTTGCCGTCACGATAGACCTTTACATCAAGCCATCTTGAAAGAGCGTTGGTAACAGAAGCACCAACACCGTGCAGACCACCCGAATAGCCATAGTTTTCATTGTTAAACTTTCCACCTGCATGAAGCTGAGTGAATACTACCTCAACACCCGATACTTTCATTTGTGGATGAATATCAACAGGAATACCTCGCCCATTATCTTCTACCTGAGCACTTCCATCACTGAAAAGAGTAACCGTTATGTTGTTACCAAATCCGTTTGAAATCTCGTCAATTGAGTTATCAACAATCTCCCAAAGAAGATGATGAAGTCCTTTTGTCCCTGTTGTTCCAATATACATTCCAGGGCGCATACGAACAGCATCAAGCCCCTCTAATACAACAATATCTTTTGAATCATAATGTTTTCCCAAAACAAAGCCCTCCAATTATATTCCTATTTTATCATATTTTGTCAAAAAAGCAAAAAGAAAAAAGGCTAAATTTTTTAAAAGTTTTAAATATTTTTGAAAAAATATACATAAATTAAGCAAAAAGGAGTTCATATGCCAACAATTATTTTAACTGGCGGTGGCACCGCTGGCCATGTTTTTGGAAATATTGCCCTGCTTGACAAGCTGAGAACCTATTTTGACAAGATAATTTATATTGGAAGTGAAAACGGTGTTGAAAAGGATATAATTGCCAAATATCATAACATTGAATATATTCCTGTTCGGTCTGTTAAGCTGATTAGAAAATTTACCTTTAAGAACTTTGCAATTCCGTTTGTTTTGATGAAAAGTTATTTTGAGTGCAAAAAAATCATAAAGGAAAAAAGCCCAAATATCATTTTTAGCAAAGGTGGCTATGTTTCCATTCCTGTTGTATGGGCTGGAAGCCGTTTGAAAATTCCTGTTATTTCACACGAAAGCGATTTAACCCTTGGACTTGCAAACAGAATCACAAAAAACCGTGTTAAAGTCATCTGCACAACCTTTAAGCAAACTGCTGAAAATTTAAAAAACGGAGTCTATGTTGGCTCTCCTATTCGAACAGAACTCTTACATGGAGATAAAGACTTTGCAAAAAAATTTAATATTGATAACAAAAAAGTTTTGGTTGTGATGGGTGGAAGTCAAGGTTCACAAATTATCAATCAAGCGGTGTGGAACAATCTTGATTTTTTAACAAAGCACTTTTTTGTCTTTCACATTACTGGAAAAAACAAGAAAAATGACACCATAAAAAACGCAAACTATGTTCAAATTGAATATACCGATAAAATTGAAGATTATCTTTCTATTTGTGATTTAGCAATTACCCGTGGTGGTTCAAATGCCATTTTTGAACTTTTGGCGCTAAAAATTCCAATGCTAATAATTCCGCTTTCCAGAAAGATTTCTCGTGGCGACCAAATTCAAAATGCCAAATATTTTGAAAAAGAGGGCTTTGCACTAACCCTTGAAGAAGAAAATTTGAATGGTGAAAATTTTAAACAAAAAATTGAAGAACTGATGTTAAAAAAAGACACAATTAAAAGAAATATGCAAAAATCACCACAAAAAGACAGCCTTAACGAGATTTTTAATATTATAAAACAAAACGCAAAAAATTAGAACATATGTTTGACTTTTGCTTTTTTGTGTGTTATAATCCCTTTAAATTTTAAAAGGAGATTATGGTGAAACTTTATATTGCAATGGGTATTGTTCTTGAACTTTTACAACACAAAAGAGTAACTGCGGACAAACTGGCGGAAAAGTTTGAAATCAGCAAAAGAACGGTATATCGCTATGTGGACGACCTTTCTCTTGGTGGATTTCCTGTGATAAGTTTTCTTGGTCGTGGTGGTGGGCTTGGGCTTAGTGAAAACTTTTCCTTGAATAATCTATATTTTTCAAAACAAGAACTTGACCTGCTGGTTTATATGTGTAAACAGCAAAAAAACAAAACAGCGCAAATAAAAGCGCTGTGTGATAAATTGGAATACATTCAAATGAATAATTATACATAAAGTTCTTTATTTATGCATTTTACTGTTAGGAAAATCCTCCAAGCACAGAAGTGCTTTTGACTGATATAAAAAAGTTAATTTTTCTCTTTGTTTTTGTCTGAATTCTGCTAGTTTTATAAGCTTATTAAGCAAATCAGTAAAGGTCTGTTTTTTGAACAAATAGTTTGCAAAAGAACCCGGAATGTTGTTTATTTCATTGAGAAAAACAACCGAATTTTTATTCACAAAAAAATCAAGTCGCACAACACCCAAGCACTCACAAGCAACAAACATTTTCTTTGCAATGTTTTGAATTTCTTCTTTGACTTTTTTATCTAATTTACAATCTACAAAACGCTCTACCGTTGTGCCTGTGATATATTTTTTATCAAAATCAAGCAGTTTGCCTGCCCCTTCAATTCTTTCAAGAGCAGATACCTCTACAAAATCTTGATAGCCACAACAAGCAATATTTATCTCTTGAAAATCTTCTATGCTTTCTTCAACAATAATCTTATTATCAAAACAAAGTGCAGTTTCAACCGCATCAACAATTTTCTTTTGATTATCACACTTAGCAACACCAATACTGCTACCCGCACGAGCAGGCTTTACCACAACATTGTTTTGAAACCTCTTTTCAATTTTGTCTAATATTTCTGTTGAATCTTTACTCCAATCTGTATCATAAAAAAACAAAAAGTCGGGTGTGTTTATTTGTAACTGTTGCATAAGCAATTTTGTTTGAACCTTATCCATTGTGATACTACTTCCAAAAATGCCCGAACTTGTGTATGGAATTTCACAGAGTTCTAAAAGCCCTTGCACGCTTCCATCTTCTCCATTCGCACCGTGAAGAGATAGAACCACACAGTCAATTTTTATTCTTTTTGTTTTTAACAAACCTTTTATAAAAAGATTTTTTGAATGAGGCACAAAAAAGCATTTCTGCACACCCGATGTGGTAAAGTTTATATATGCAGATTTTTTTGTTAGTTTATCCCCAGAGCACCACTGCCCTTGCCTTGTGATATAGATTGGAATAATTTTATATTTTCTATCTAGATTTGCCATAACTTGCAAACCAGTTAAAATGGAAATGTCGTGTTCAACACTTTTTCCACCAAAAATTACTGCTATGTTTTTCATATTTTCCCCTTGATAGAATATATGAAACAGAAAAAATAAAAGTGATAAAAATAAAAATCAGCAGTGCTGATTTTTAAATTTTTCTAAAAAACATTTAACATTATTTTAGGTGTAATTATCTGGCAAATCATTTTCCCAAAGAATGATATCTCCGTTTTTAAGCAGTGTTTCTAAAATTTTTTGTGCTTCACTTACGCTGTCCACAGCATAAATTTTACTTTCCTCAAAACCACTGTCAACAAGCCCTTGTTTTATTGCAAGTAAATTTGTTTGATTTACTATGATAACAAAGTCTGCAATTTTTGCCATTCTTTCAGCAAATTCATAGTTAGCAAGTCGCTCCATATCTCCAAGTTCAACAAGACCTGGAGTTATTACAATTTTTCTTCTCTTTTTAAACATGCTTAAAACTTCCAATGCACACTGACTTCCCTCGATACTGGCATTATAGGTATCATCAAGAATGAGAACATCATTTTGCGCATGAATGAGTTCAAGCCTGTGCTTTGTTGGTTTAACTTTTTCAATTCCACGCAAAATCTCTTCATCAGTAAGCCCAAGTTTTTGAGCAAGTGGAACGCAAAGCAGAAGATTGGTTACATTATGCAATCCCAAAAGTTTTGTTTCAACTTGATATTCCCTGTTTGACATACAAAGAGTAAATGTTGTCCCGCTTTCCGTTGTTTTGATGTTTTTTGCGTAAACATCAGCAATGCTGTTTGTGGAAATAAGTTTCTTTTCACACTTAGCCTGCTCGGAAATTTCAAAAACTTGTTTGTTGTCTTTATTAAAAACACAAAAATCATTTTCTTTTAAAAAGTTTGGAAGTTCTGCTTTTGTTCTTTTTACATTTTCAAGCGAGCCAAAAGTTGCCATGTGCTGTTCTCCAACTGATGTTACAATTGCATAGTTTGGCTCAACAATCTTGCAAAGTTCCAAAATATCGCCCGACTGTCTGGCACCCATTTCAGCAATTAAAACTTGATTGACAGAAACAAGGTTTTCTAGAATTGTTTTAGTCAAACCCATTGGTGTGTTATAGTTAAGCGGAGTTGCACAAACGCTGTATTTCTCACTTAGAATTGTTGTCAAATCATTCTTTACACTTGTTTTGCCAAAACTTCCAGTTATGCCTATCTTTATTAAATTCTGAAATGTTTTAAGTTTTTTCTTTGCTTTTTTGATATAACTTAGGTTAATAAGTTTTTCAATTGGCTTTAAAAGAATATGAGCAAGCGGAACAAGAATTGGAAGTAAAAGTGGCGTTAAAGCAATAGCTCCAAATCTAAAAATGTCAATAAACATTGAAGAAAGCAAAATTAAACCAAATGAAAACAAAAGGCAAAGAATGAAAAGCACAATCATGCTTCTTGCCATTCGTGAGGTCATTTTCAGCGGGGTTTTCTTTGGACTGTCATACATAACCTTGATAAAAATAATTGAAAATAGCAAATAGAATATTAGTCCCAAATATGAAAGATAGTTTGAATAAGGTTCTGCAAACGCATCAAAGATAACATTTGTAACAATTATACCAGCACAGCTAAGAAGCACAAGCATTAAAATTCGAACAAAATATTTTGCCCTAGTATTTCTAAGCCAATCAAAATACCCACGGATGTGATATCCGCTGAGTTGAATTATTTGCATAAATTTATAACCTTCCAAACACAAAAGCACAGCATTAAGAAAAGAAAGCATAATTGCTATATAAAAGTGCCAGTTGGAAAAGTCAAAAATATCAATCATATTTCCTCCAAAAACTCAAAACTTCTTGATTAAACTTTTGAAAACTGTCAATATGACAAAAGTGTCCTCCATTTAATATAACAAAATTAGAATTTATTATCAACTGTTTTATGCGTTTTCCCATTTTCAGCGGTGTTGTTTTATCCCTGCTACCCCAAATGATTAAAGTTGGAATTTTTATATCTTTAAAAACAGGGCTAAAATCTTCCTTTATAACAGTAACAAGAATTTTACGCATAGTTACGCTTGCGTCTTTATAATCATCAGAACCAAATTTTTGCAAAAGTTTTTCAGGTTTTTTACCTTTTTGCACTAAAATTTTAAGTTTTTTATACTTTTTTTCACGCAATTTTTGCAATATTGATGGTTTTTGCAAAACTCCAGCGCTATCAACCAATGTTAGACTTTTAAATCGCTTTGGATATTTTGCGCATAAATATGAAGCAATTTTACCACCAAACGAGTGTCCAACAACATGAAGAGATTTTATTTTTAGTTTATCAATGAAGTCTAATACCGCCTCAGCATAGTCCTTAGTTGACCAAACTTCTTTTGGCTGTTCACTTTGCCCAAATCCCCACAAATCAAGATTGATACACCGAAAAAAAGTTTTAGCAACATTTGCCGTTCCCAAAAAATCTAGATGACTGCTACCCCAACCATGCAAAAACAAAACAGAAGCACCCTCGCCTTGCTCAACATAAAATGTTGCAAGGTTTTTAATTTTCATAACCACCTCTAAAAAGTTTTTTCAAAATGAGGGCATCTTGACTTTGGTGATAATATTTTGGCCTTTCGCCAACTTTTACAAAACCCATTTTTTCATAGAGTAAAATTGCAGAAAAATTATATTGATTTACCTCTAAAAAGATATCGGCTTTTTTGTTTTTTGAAAAATCAAAAAGCTTTTCAAGCAATTTTTGAGCAACCTGCTGACCACGAGCCTTTTCGTCAACAAAAATGCGCAAAATTTCAATCTCATTCTCAACCACAGAGACAAGAAGATAACCACAGATTTTTTCAGCATTTTTAAAGACCCAGCCAATTACTTTTTCATTTTTTAAACTTTCGCTAAGAGCGTTTTTAGACCACGATGTGTCTTCAAAAGCACTTTGTTTTTCAAGTTCGGAAATTTCTTCAATATCATCGCATAAAATTTGGCTAATGCTATAATCTTCCCTTATCTGCATATTTTCTGCTTGGCTAAACCTAATATATAGAGGCTTAATATCATTGCAGTCTGTAAAATTTTGTTGATTAATTTTTGCATTTACGGCTAAAAATAGTGATTTTGCGCAGAATTCACTTGAAAATTTCTCTAAAAACGAACAATTATTTTTTTTCTCACCATTTTCACAATAAACAATTTTAAAATCATCAAGCCTTGACAAAATTTTTTCAAATTGCAAAAAAGTGCAGACCCTTTCCGCTGTTAATGCTTGCAAGCAATTTTCTTTTTCCTGAAAAAGTTGATAATAAACCCTGCCACCCCCAGCATTAATTACAGCGCAAATTTTATAATTTTGATTCTGCTTAAAAATATTATATGCAAGCATCTCAAGTGCGTTTACAACAACACATGGTTTTTTGCTTACAAACGCAAACATCTTAATTACCGAAAGCCCAATTCTAATTCCCGTAAAAGAACCCGGCCCATTTACCACAGCAAAACAATCTATTTCATCTTTGGTGCAATTATTCTCATCTAAAAATTTTTCAAGAAGTGGAAAAAAACTTTCACTGTGTTTTGAAAAAGGACTTTCAAGAAAAAAATGCTTTTCATCCTTTTGCAAAACAAACTGAATTCCATTTCCCGTTGTATTAAATGCCAAAAAATTCATTTTTACTCCTCCACAACAAATTTTCTTGTGTTTTCATCAATAATATATATTTTTATTTTCATTGCGTCCTCAGGCAACATTTGTTCAACCTTTTCTGGCCATTCAACAATGGAAATTGCATTTTTATCCTCAAAAATTTCATCAATGCCTATTTCTGTTGCTTCGCCTTCATCTTCAATTCTATACATATCAAAATGATAAACTGGCATTTTTGCCTGATAGACATTATATATTGAAAAAGTTGGACTTGTAACAACACCATCAAAGCCTAGTTCTTTAATTAACGCTTTTGTGAAGGTTGTTTTTCCTGCCCCAAGTGTGCCATATAACAAAACAACCTTGCCTGCGCAAAGTTGGTTTGCTATTTTTTTTGCTAGTTCTTTTGTTTCTTCTATGTTATGTGAGATAAATGTTTCCATGGCATATCCTTATAAAATGAGTCTTTTTTTCATTCTATGCTTTTTTATTTTTCTTTTCTGCTTTTACGCTTTTTGCCTTTTCTTTTGTTTTACTTTCTTTGGTTTGTGCTTGCTTTGAAAGTTTGTCTGCCTTTTCTTGCTTTTGCTTTTCTGCCTTTTTCTCTTTCTCTGCTTTTATTTGCTCGTTTTTTTGTTCCTTTTCAAGAAGTTTATCAATTACTTGCATTGAATAAACATTTTTACCATCATTCCAAAGTTTATCAAAACGATAGAAAGTTTGAACCTCTGGGGTGAAAATATGAACAATAACAAAATCATAATCAAGCACAATCCACTCTGTTGCACCATCTCGTCTCAGTGGACGAATGCCCTTCTTTTCCAAACTCTCCTCCAAAAAATCAGCAAGAGATTTTGCCAAAGTTGCATTGGAAACTGTTGCCATAACAAAATAGTCTGCAATGTTGCTTAGATGAGAAACTCTGTATAATTCAACATTGTCGATTTTTTTGCTATCAGCCAGTTTGCAAATTGCAATTGCCAAATCACGCATTTCGCTTGGAACTAAGTCTTTCATTTTTTTCACCTCGCTTTCATAGATATTATACTTGCAAAAAGACTTCTTGTCAAACAAAGTGAGATATGTTTTTATAGCAATTTTGAATAAATAGAGAAAAAATTGTGAATAATTTTTTCATGTTAAGAATTATTCCGAATGTGATTGATATAATTATAACAAGCATAATATTTTTCATCCTTTTTTTCTGTTGGTTAAATTTTTATATAAAAAACACAATTTTAAGCGTTTTTTTGGGTATTTTTTTAACATTTTTAATAGTTTTCTTTCTATTCTTTTTTAAAAGCAAAAGAAATAAGAAAAAAAATTTCTCCTCAAAAAAACAAAAAGAGGCAACCGATTGTGCCATGCAATTAAAGTTTTCAGATGAATTAGATGTAAAAAAATATTTTAAAAAGATTTTAAAAAATGATTATTCTATTAAAACAATAAAAAGCGGACTTTTACTGGAAAAAGAAAACATAAAAATATTGTTTGTGATGAATTTTGGTCAAGAAATTTTTAATATAGATAATTTAGCAAAAACTTTTGCACAAGCAAAAAACCTTAATGTAAATGAAATTATCATTGTAGCAAACGCATTTGATGAAAAATGTAAAAGCTTAGCAAATGCAATAAAAGAAATTAAAATATCAACTTTTGATGCCTTTGATACATATGAAAAATTTATAGAACCAAGTAAAATATTTCCAAATAAAGTCATTGATACAAGCAAAACAAAACTGTCATTTAAACAAGTCATAAACTATGCGTTCAGCAAAGAAAGAACAAAACATTATCTTCTTTTTGGCTTAATTTTAATTATTTCAAGTTTTTTTGTTTATTTTAAAGTTTACTATCTGGTATTTGGAAGCATTCTTCTTGTTTTCGCACTGTTAACAAGAATTCTTCCAAAATTTAAAAAAGAGCAAAAATAATTGCTCTTTTTGTGCTTTTTGGTTGCACATAAATTTTTTTATATAAATTTTTCTTTATAATTTTTATTTTCTTAAATTAAACTTTTTATTAAATTATAATAGTTTTGATACAAAACTGATTTTAATTTATAAACTTAAATCATTGATTTTAAATGTAATTTCAGTTTAAAGGTAAAAATATAAACAAAAAATAAAAATTATTCTTCATAGACAAACTCAATTTCTCCAATAATAACAGTATCGCCATCTTTCATTCCAAGTTTTAAAAGTTTATCTATAATTCCATCTTTTTTCAGTCGCTTGTGGAAATATGCAAAACTTTGTGGGTCAGATATAATAACACGCCTGCAAAGTTCATCAACCCTGCCACCTTTCACTTCAAACAAATCATCAGCAAGTTTAACACATTCAATTGATGAGGTATCTCTTAGTCCAAACTCAAACTCATCACTTTCAATCTTTTCAATTTTTGGCAAATTTTCCAAACTTGCAAAAATTTGCTCAACAAGTTCATTTAACCCCTCGTGCTTATATGCAGAAATTGGAAAAACAGGACTTTTGCAAAAATTCTTATCTTTTTTTAATGATTTTTTGAAATTTTCTATTGCTAAATCTGCATTTTCTAATAAATCGCATTTTGTAAGCACAATAACTTGTGGCCTTTCTGCTAATACTTCACTGTAATTTTTCAACTCTTTGTTTATGCTTTTAAAGTCCTCAAAAGGCTCTCTGCCCTCACTTCCCGAAATATCAACAAGATGCAAAATAAGTCTTGTTCTTTCAATGTGTCTTAAAAATTCATGTCCCAAACCAATCCCTTCACTTGCACCTTCAATCAGCCCTGGAATATCTGCAAGCACACAAGTTTTATCATATCTTTTAAGCACACCAAGATTAGGAGAAAGTGTGGTAAAGTGATAGTTTGCAATTTTTGGCTTTGCCTGAGTTATAACAGAAAGAAGGGTTGACTTGCCAACATTTGGAAATCCAACAATTCCAACATCAGCAATTGTTTTTAATTCTAAGATGATTTCATATTCATCTGTGATTTGTCCTTTTTGTGCAAAATTTGGTGTTTGTCGTCTACTACTTGCAAAATGCTGGTTGCCCTTGCCACCATATCCGCCATTAAGCAAAACAAAAGTTTGGTCACTGTCAAACATATCTATTATAACTTTATTTGTTTTTGCATCTTTAACAATGGTTCCCTGTGGAACGGAAATAACCAAGTCTGCACCTCTTTTCCCTGCGCAATTTTTACCCATTCCCTTTTCGCCATCTTCAGCACGAAAATGTTTATTAAAACGGAAATCAACCAAGGTATTTAAACTTGGATTAACCTTTAAAACTATATCGCCACCCTTGCCACCGTCTCCGCCATCTGGTCCACCATTTGGCACATATTTTTCACGGCGAAAAGTGCATGCACCGTCTCCACCGTTTCCCGCTTTTACAAAAATTTTCACCTTATCTACAAACATTTTTCAACCTCTTTTTTGTTATTTTTCTTAAAAATCCATAAAAACAACGTTATTTTAATATTTTTTTCACTTTTTTATAAGATATTTTTGCAAATACTTATATTATTTTATTTTTAATATATATTGAGACATCCCACCATAAACGCCTTTTGTTAGTTTTTGTCTTTCGTCTTCATCAGGCAAACGAACAAAGCCAACCTTTGCTAAAAGTTTTTGAGATGCAACATTTTTATCATCACAAGTGGCAAAAAGAACATCATAACCCTGCTTCTTTGCTATGTCAATGAGAATAGCCAAACCAATTGTTCCCAACCCTTTTTTTCTTTCTGTTGGTCGAATGGTATAACCCAAATGACCAGAATGCTGAAAAAGTTTTGTTAAATTTTTTTGTCTTAGACTAAATACCCCAACGGGATAATCTTCGCAAAACAAAACATAGTGCGTTATTTGTGGAACTAAATAGTCCAACATGATATTTTTGCCTCCAAGTTCCAAAACACAACAATATTTTCTGAAATCATCTTTATTTAAACCATTTGCAATGTTTATATCTTGATATTGCTCTTCATATGGAATTTCTTGAAACATATCATAAATTTTATCACTTATATTCTCTGCTATCGGAACCATTTTAAAGGTGTTATTCATTTTTATGCTCCTTGTAAAATTTACAAACCTCTTTCATTTCACACCCATCACATTTGGGATTTCTGGCCATGCAATAATACCTGCCAAAAAGAACAATTCTTAAATGTGATTGATGATTTACATATTTGGGATATTTTTTAACAAACGCCTTTTCTGTTTTTTCTGGAGTATTCTCTTTAACAAAGCCAATTCTGTTAAGCACCCTGAAAACATGAGTATCAACAGCAAATTCTTTTGCGTCATATAAAACTGAAGAAACAACATTTGCTGTTTTTCTTCCAACACCCGCAAGTTTTTCCATTTCTCTTGCTTCGGTTGGAAGATGTCCATTATAATCAGCAAGAAGTTGATTACTCATTTTAATGATGTTTTTTGCTTTATTGTGATAAAAACCAATTGAATAAATTAATTTTTCCAGTTCTTCTTGCTTCATTTTGGCAAAATCTTCTGGTTTGTTAAATTTTTTAAACAGGACATCTGTCACCTTGTTGACCTGCCTGTCTGTGCATTGAGCAGATAAAATCACTGCCACCAGCAATTCAAAACCACTGTTAAATTGAAGTTCACATTCTGCATTTGGAAAAAGCCGTGCCAAATATTCAAAAAATTTATCAATATTTTCTTTCTTTTGTGCCATGATAAAATTTTACCATAATTTTTCCGTTTTAGCAATAGAAAAAATATCTTTACCAAAAAACAGTAAAACAAAAGCACCGTGCTGGTGCTCTTAAATTATTTATAAATATTATTTATTTGATATATTTTTAACTAAAATTCAATTTTGAGCCAATATTGTCTAGTGCGGTTATAAATTAAAGTTATTATTTATTTTATTAATAACTTGGTAATAAAAATTTGTGTTTTAGTGCTGTTATGCCACAGTGTGCTCCACACTCGAATTATTAACTGTCTTGCTGTTTATATTAATTTTTTAATAAATAATAAAATTTATGCTTTTACTACATACTTTAAAGTTGGGTATTGTCCGCTGGCAAAGTTCCAAAATGAACTTGAAAGATACATATAATTTTCATTTTGCGCACCTTGCATTTCTGTGGTG
>CASEYA010000008.1 GCA_949291975.1 uncultured Christensenella sp. | reverse complement strand
ACTTTTTCGCCAAGGTCATTTATATCATTGCTTAAATTTTTAAGCACTTCAATCTGTGAATTCAACAAACTTCTTGGCTTGTTTTTTATTGTTTTGGCAAAATCATCAAAGCGTGAATTAACCCTTAATATTTGCGAATTGTCATTTAAAATATTAAGCAAAATATTTATTCTATCAAGTTGATTTTTATATCGACTGCCCACTCGAATTGCACTGTTGGTTGTGAGTTTTATGGCTTTTTCTATTGCCTTTAATTTTCCTTTTTGAGAAACATATGCTTGGTCTCTATCGAAGATTATTGCACAAAGTTTTTTGTTTAAACTTATTTGCATATCCAAAATTTTTGCTGCATTTTGCTTTACCGACCTAAAAGCAATTACGGGGTTATTTATTATTCTGTCATCAAGTTCAAAATCGTCATATTCTGATTTTGCGCTTTTTTTGCCTTTTTTTACAATCAAATTCATAAAAGCAGCCAATGGTTTTGAAAATGGCAACAACAAAAGTGACGGAACAAAGTTAAAGAGAATCATTATCAATACCAAACTTATACTGCCATTTCCAGCACAAAGGTCAAAATGTATCCACTCTACCCATGCGGGAATTAACATTAGAAGTGGGAATAAAATACAACTGAAAATTTTAAAAATCACATTAAAGCCAACAACCTTGCGACCATTCGCACCATCACCAAATCGGGTTAAAAACATTATTATCAGTGCTGTTCCAAGGTTTGAGCCATAGATTGCATAACACGCAGGAATGAATTCCATTGCACCAGTTCCAACAAGAGCAATTAAAATTGTTAAAACCGGAAAAGAACTTTGCATTATCAAACTAAACGCCATGCCAAGAAGCATTAAAAGAAGTGGGTTTGTTATTGTTGAAAGCACACTTTGCATGTCCATAAGTCCAGCAAGATTTTGCATACTGGAACCAAGAAGAGTTATTCCAAGGCACAAAAGTCCAAAACCAAGCAAGGTTCGACCAATAACTTCTGTTCTTGTTCGTTTTGCACAAAGTAGAACAATTATTCCAATCAAGCAAAATGTTGACAATATTTGAAGCAAGTTTATGCTTTCAAAAGCCATTAAAACCATTGAAAGCGCCGAGCCCAAGTTTGCCCCCAAAACAAGTGCCAACGCTTGAGCAAGCCCAATTGAGCCGATGTTAACAAGACCTGTTGCCATGGTAACAGTTAACACCGAAGTCTGCACAACAAAAGTTGTGCCTGTTCCAATTAAATAGTTTTTGAAATTGTTGTTTGATGCTTTGCCAAGCATTTGTTTAAACTTTGGTCCAATGACCGTTTCTATGCTTGAATTCATGACCTTTATTCCATAAAGGATAACACCCAAGCCAGCAAGAGCAAGCATCAATTCATAAAAAATATCTAAATTCATTTTTCACCAATTGATTTACTAATTTAAATAATACTAAATTTAGACAAAACTAGCAACTAAAAAATGCTAATTTATGAAAAGTTTGTCAATTATTTCAAGAACTTCGTGAAGATTATCGCTTGTGACTAACTTGTGTCTGATTTGTTTTGCGTGTGGAATTTTTTGCACATAGCAAGCAAGATGTTTTCTCATGTGAAGCAAAACAAGCTTTTCTGGAAAAAAGTTTTGCAAAATTTGAAAATGTTTTCTTATTATTTCCCCCACATTTTCTGGAATAGCATGGTCATATTTTTTAGAGAATATCCAAGGTTTGCCAAGTGCCGCTCTTCCAATTGCCACGCCATCGACACCAAAGTTTTTCATTTTATCCTCTGCCTCAGCAAAAGAAAGAACATCACCATTGCCTATAACTGGAATTTTAACGCTTTCTTTGACTTTTTGAATTTCGTTCCAGTCAGCAAGCCCAGTATAAAGTTGTGTTTTTGTTCTGCCATGAACGCAAACAGCGCTTGCTCCGCTGTCTTCACACATTTTAGCAAAATCTGTTGCGACAATGTGTTTGGCATCAAAACCAATTCGAAACTTAACGGTAACAGGCTGTTTGGTATTTTTTTCAACACTTTTAATGACTTCACTTGCTGTTTTAAAATCTTTCAACAGTGCCGAGCCCATTCCCTCTTTTACCACCTTTGGCATTGGACATCCCATGTTGATATCGATTATGTCAAAATCTTTCAGCGTTCCACGCTTAATGACCTCTGCAACTACATCTGGCTCGTTTGAAAAAATTTGAACAGCTTTTGGCTTTTCGCTTTTATCACAGTTTAACAAACTTTTTGAGCCATCATTCATATAAAGCAGTCCCTTTGCACTTACCATTTCAGTTGTTGTAAGTCCACAGCCAAAACTTGAACAAAGATAGCGAAAGCCACAATCTGTAAAGCCAGCCATTGGAGCAAGCACCACATTTGATGGCAATGTAACATTTTTTATTTTCACACTTTCCTCCAACAAAAAAGGGCAAAAACAAGTTTCGCCCTTTTATGATTTTTTCAGCAATTAGTTAATTGCATCTTTAAGGCCTTTTCCAGCCTTGAATGCAGGAACTTTGCAAGCAGGGATTTTAATTGCAGCCTTTGTAAGTGGGTTGATTCCATCTCTTGCTGCACGCTTTTTAGCTTCAAATTTTCCAAAGCCTGTCAAAACGATTTCATCACCTTTTTTAAGTGTTTCTGTAATTACATCAAGAGTTGCGTTTATAACTCTTGCAGACTCAGCCTGTGTAACTCCAGTTTTTTCAGCAACTGCTGCAATAAATTCTTGTTTGTTCATAATTAACTCTCCTTTTTAAAAGTTAAATAGATTTTAACATAAATTTTAAGAAAAAAAAAGCAAAATAAGCCTATTTTAGCAAATTTTTTATAAATTTTGCATATTTTTTGCCCATTTTTGCTTTAATTCTATCAAATTTTACTTTTCAAAGCGCCACTTGCCTTAAAAACAGGAAGGTATCTTGCATTAAGTGAACAAATTTTTTGCGTTTGAGGGTTGTAACTTTTTCTTTCTTTGTAGTGCTTCATATAAAACTTTCCAAAGCCTGCAAGTGATACCATTTCTCCTCTTTGTAATGATGCAGTTAAAACTTCTTTGAAGGCATTTAAACACAAAAGGCAATCTTTTTGCGAAAGTTTTGACTGCTTTGAAAGCATTTTAACAAGTTCTGTTTTATTCATCTTTTTCCTCCTTTAAAAGAGTTATAACCTTTTTTGCAAATTTATAAACCTTGTTTTTTGATTTTTAAAGATTTTAACAGATTTTTTTCTGGAAGCAAACAAAACATTGAAAAAAGATAAATAAAAACTCCAAACATAATTGCAAGAGGAAGCATGATATAAATGCTTATTGCAAAGTGAAAATTCATCAGCACAAAAAGAGCAAATGCCATTAAAATGCTTGAAGCAAAAACAGCAAAAAATTCTTTATTTGCTCTTATTACAAAAAGCTTCTTTTTAAATATATAGAAAGCGTTAAGAGAAGTTGCAGTAATAAAAAAAGCATATTTAGCAATCATCACTCCAAATATGTTTATATTTGGAATTGGCACCAAGACAGCAATCAAAACTGTTTTTACAACAAAAGCAATCAGCATGTTGATTACTGGAATATATGATTTATTGACTGCCTGCATAGAAGCATTTTGGGTTTGCAAAGTAGATGTTAGAAAAATTAGCAAAGAGGACAAAGTTAGCAAATTGGTTGCAACCAGTGGCTCATTGAAAAGTTGTGTGCTTAGCGAATTACCATAAAGAAAGGTTAAAATAAATGGAGCAAGAACCATTATAGCAAAAGAGCAAGGAACAGAAAGATTAAAAGATAGCACAAGTGCCTGCTGATAGTTTTTGCTTGCATTTTGCAAATTGCTGGCAATTGTTGGCAAAACCGCCGTTGCAATTGCAAGTGTTAAGACAACTGGCAAATTAACAAGAGAGCTTACCACACCAGAATCAATTCCCCACAAAATTGTGCTTACCTCAGTTGAATATCCGCCACTTTTTAGTAAATTAACCACCAAAAAACTGTCAATAAACAGTGAAAATGGAATTATGATTGTGGCAATCACAATTGGCAAAGAGGTTTTCACAAGTGAAACAAAGATTTGCTTTGATGTAAGTGAACTTTTTTCAACTTGCTCTTCTTTTTTTCTATCTATCAAATAGTTTAAAATCATATATCCAGTTGCAACAACTTCACTTAGTGTTACACCCGCAATTGCACCAAGCACGCCATATTCAATTCCCTTTGGCACCAAAAGAAAACTTAGGCTCAGTCCAAAAACAAGTTTAAAAAACTGTTCAATCACATTGCTTATGGAAGTTGGCAACATATTCAGTTTCCCTTGATAATATCCTCTATAGGCAGACAGCACGCTTACCAGAATAACAGCAGGAGCAATTACCATGTATGGCAATGTTGCAAGAGAATTTCCCTGCAAAGAAGCAATCAGTCCCGCACAGGAAAACAGAATAATTCCAAAAATAAAACCAATTGAAAGCAAAGTTAACAAACTTACTTTTAAAATTTTCTTTTTATCTGCATCATCTTTTGCTGTTGCCACCATTTTACTGATTGCAGAAGGCATTCCAGTTGAAGACATAACTAAAATTAAAGAAAAAACTGGAAAAACAAGTTGATAGATTCCCAGTCCCTCGGCACCCAATATCCAAGTGAGTGGAATGCGATACACCGCACCCAGCCCTTTGGCAATGATGCTTCCAACAAGTAAAATTAAAACTCCGTTTAAAAAGGTTTTCTTCATGTTGATAGTTTGCTTTTTAAACGAACAATTATTCTTAAATTAAAGATTTTTTATTGCATTTTCAATTTCTGATGCAATTTTTTCTAAATCACTTTCAAACCCTTCGACAATCACACGAATAAGCGGTTCTGTTCCACTTGCACGAACAATAATTCTTTCTCCGTTTTTCATTTCATTTTGTTTGCTTTCAACAAAGCCATTAAGTTCACCTGATAAAAATTTTTCTTTTTGACTAGATTGAACTTTTACATTCCTTTTTGCCTGCTTAAAAATTTCTAGGTCTTTAATTTTATCAAAATAACCCTGTTGCATGATTTTTGTAACAAAAAGTGCAGTTAAAAGCCCGTCTGAGCAAACATTGTAATCACCCCAGACAATATGACCGTTATCCTCTGCTCCAAATGAAAGGTTTTCATCAAGAAGTTTTTGTTGAATAAACTTTCCGCCAACGCCCACTCGCTGAACATCTATGCTGAATTTATTTAAACTTTTATCTAGACCACAGTTTGTAACATATGGCGTAATTATTTGATTTGCCTTTAATTTTCCCTTATCTTTAAGATAAAGACAACAAAGAAAAATAAGTGCTTCACCAGACATAATTTTGCCACTTGAAAAACAAACATTAACCCTGTCAGCATCTCCGTCAAAAGAAAAACCAATATCGGCATTGCAAGACTTAACAAAACTTGAAATTGCTTCTGTGTGCGTGCTTCCACAATCTTTATTGATTAAATTTCCATTATCACTGTTATTTATGCAACAAACTTCTGCACCCAAATCAGCAAAAACTCTTGGTGCAACAGAAAAACTTGCACCATTAGCACAATCAAGGGCAACCTTTATTCCATTAAAAGAAAAATCATCTGCGTTTTTTATATATTCTTCATATTGTTTGCTTAAATTCACAAACTCATTTTTTCCTTGAATTACACCTGTTTTTAAATTTGACTGTTGGTCGAAAATTTTTGTAACCTCTTCTTCCTGCAAATCGTTAAATTTATAGCCTTCTTTGGTAATTAATTTCAATCCATTATATTCGCCAGTGTTATGACTTGCGGTTATCATTATCCCCATGTCAAAATGATTTGCTTTTACCAAATAGTGAAGTGCAGGTGTTGGAATGATACCCGCACAAGCAGTATCAATGCCAAGTGTATTTAGATTTGAATACACCTCTTTTTCTATTTGCTTGTTTGAAATTCGTGTGTCAGTTGCAATCAAAACTTTTTTATTATTGCCACTTTTTAAAAGATAAGCACCAACACTTTTTGTTAATTTTTTAATAAAATCTAAATTTAAATCTTCACCATATATACCACGGACACCATCTGTGCCAAAAATACCTTTCATTAAACACCCCTAACATTTTTTACATATGAACTTGCGCTGATTCCCGCAATCGCACCATCGCCTGTTGCTGTTGCAATTTGTCTTAAAGTTTTGTGAGTTATATCTCCGCAAGCAAAAATACCATCAAGATTTGTTTTCATGTTTTCGTCAACAGCAACATAACCCGTTTCATCAAGTTTAAGTCTTTTGTCCAAAATTTCCGTTTGAGGAACTCTACCTATCGCAACAAAAAGTCCGTCAGTCTCAACTTCGATAAGTTCATCTGTTTTAAGATTTCTAAGCACCAAGCCTTTTAGAACGTTGTCGCCTTTTAACCCCTCTATAACATATCCAAGATAAGACTCAATTTTGCTGTTCTTCTCATTTTTTAACTTGTTATATGTTTCAAGATTTGCATTATCTGCTCGAAATTCACTGCGTCTATTTATATGTATGATTTTTTTTGCAAAAGTTGACAAATATTCAATGTCTTGAAAAGCACTGTTTCCCCCGCCAACAACGGCAACCACTTTATCTTTAAAAAAAGCACCATCACAAATTGCACAGTAACTAAGCCCCTTTCCCGCAAAGCGTGCATCATCTTTTGTTCCCAGAGCCCGTGCTGATGCACCCATTGCAAGAATTACTGCATGCGCAACATAGGTGACATCTTTTGTTTTAACTTTTTTCATTTTGCCACTGAAATCAATATCAAAAGCTTCAACATAATCAATATCAGCACCCAACCCAATTGTTTGTTCCATCATGTTTTGACTTAGTGACATTCCGTCTATAACCTTAAACCCTGGATAGTTTTCAATGCGTGGTGTAAGAGCAACCTGTCCACCAACAGCCATTTTTTCTAGTATCACACATTTCATGCCCGCACGCTGAGAATATATTGCTGCCGTCATTCCAGCAGGACCACCACCAATTATCACAATGTCGTATTTTTTCTCCATATTCACCTCAAACATATATATTTGATATTATTATATAAAAACAAAAAAAATAAAGCAAGTTTTTGCTTTATTTTTCTTATGACACAATAAGCATTTTTTGTGTTTTAAACAACTATTCTCCCTTGTAGTGAAGAAGTGCCATGTGTCTTGCTCTTTTGATTGCTGTTGTTAATTCTCTTTGGTGCTTTGAGCAAGTTCCAGTTTGTCTGCTTGGAATAATTTTTCCATTTTCAGTTACAAACTTTCTTATTCTTTGAACATCTTTATAGTCAATGTGTTCAACCTTGTCAGCACAGAACTGACAAACCTTTCTCTTTTGCACTGGTCTGCGCATTTTGCGAACTTCACCCTCTGGCTTTGCTTTCTTTTCGGTCTTTTCAGTCTTTTCTGCTTCAACAACAGGTTCTTTTTCTGTTACTTTTTCAGTTTCAGCCATAATTTATTCTCTCTCCTTTCTTAAATTAAAATGGAAGGTCGCCATCATCAACTGGTTCAAGAGAAATAACCTTTTCTTCGTCTTGTTTTACCTCTGGTGCGTCACTTGTGTCGCTGGCAATTCTTTGACCAACAAACTCAACCTCTTCTGCAATTACCTCGGCAATTGTTCTTTTCTCTCCAGTTTTAGATTCATATGACCTTATTTGAAGTGTGCCATAAACAGCAGCCTTACTGCCCTTTTTAAGATATTTATGACAAGATTCTGCTTGATTTCTCCACACAACAATTGGAATGAAATCTGTTTCTCTGTTTCCCTCACTGTTTGTATATCTTCTGGACACAGCCAAAGAAAAATGACAAACAGGAACACCACTTGTGGTGGTTGTTATTTCTGGGTCATGGGTAAGATTTCCAATTAAAACTACTTTGTTCATATTTTTTCTCTCTTTTTCCTTATTTATCTAATCTTACAAACATCTTTCTGATGAAATGCTCTGTGATTTTCATCTGTTGTTCCATTTCTTTTGGTAAACTTGAATTAGATGTAAAGTTCATAAGAACATAAAAACCTTCTGGCTTGTCGTTGATTGGATAAGCAAACTTTTTCATTCCAATCTTTTCAAGTTGGTCAACAGTTCCACCACTTTTTGTAACCATATCAGCAAACTTGTTGATGATTGCTTCTCTTGCCTTTTCATCAGCATCACTTGATATGATGTATAAAAGTTCATACTTGTTCATACTAAACCTCCTTTTGGTCTTAATCGGCATTACAAATTTGTAATGCAAGGAATTAGCAAGTTTTTTGCAATTCGGGTAGAATTCTATCACAAAACAAAAAAAAATGCAAGTTTTTTTTATAAACTCACATTTTTATTTGCAAATTGCTAGTTATCTCCAATAGATTTATTAACCTCTTCTGCCTCTTTTTGTTTTTGAGCAATTTCTTCTGCTGTTAAAGCATTTTCTTCTTTTTCTTGCTTTTCAAGTTCTCGTTTAAAGCCTTCAACCAAAATGCCTTCGCCCGCTGGTTTTTTGTTTTCATCTTGGACTTCCGCATCTTCGTTGTTAAGCTTTTTATCAAGTTTATCGGCATTTTCCTTTATAGATTCAACTTGCTCAACCCTTCTTTCATTAAGTTGTTCTTCAAGTTTGCGCATTTTCTTTTCTTTCTTGCTTTTTGGCTCTTTGTTAACATTCAAAAGCCCGCCTAACAGTTCAAGGTTGTCCCCTTTATTTTCTTTCATTTTCTTGATGTCTTCTTCAAGATATTTTCGGCGTTTCTCTCGTTGCTCTCTTTCGTAATCAAGTTTATTTAGCAAAACGTCATTATATTTATTGTCGCTGACATGCTTAAAAATAAAGAACAATAAAGTTAGAACTAAAAATACAGCACCAAAGACATACCAGTAGTCATACACCAAGACAAAAATTACAGCAACCTGTGGCATTTGATAGACAACAACGCTGTCAATTTGGTTTTGAATTTGACTAGATGTGATTGTTCGCTCGTCAGTTCCGTCTGGTGTGTTAACCGTTATTTGCGTGCCAGCCATTTCAGTGATGATTCTTGTATAGCTGACCTCTTTGTTATCTTCAATAACAGTAAAGGTAATAATAGAGCCAACACTCACTCCACCATTATAATTTGGAGCACCTTCGAACAAAACTGTTCCACTTTCTACATTTGGCGAAAGGTCATCATTATTATATTGTCTAACCGTATATCCCATGGCAGATAAGATTACAATTTCCATTACCACAGCAAAAAACAAAATCAAAAATATTATTCCAAAAGTTCCAAGAACAATGGAGGACTTTGGAGAGGTAAATAAAAGGTCACTGGAATTAGATGCATATATGTTAAACTGTGCTTTTTTAACATCGTCAATATCGTTTGCTTTCTTTTCATCTAAACTTTGCAAGTTTTCCATGAAAATTTGATGTTTGTTTTTGGCTCTTTCATCGCCTTTCTTTTTGTCTATAAGCATTGCCTCAACTTCATCAATTTCGCTCTTTTCCCCTTCTAAAATATCGGCTGAGGTTTTTCGCCCTAATTCATATCTGCTAAAATTTTTTTCAGACATTCTTTTCCCCTATTTTTATACTGTATATAGTTTAACAAAAAAATGGTGAAAATATCAACCATTTTTGCATATTTTTATAAAATTTCATAAAAAAACACTATAAAGCACCCTCTGGAACATCCTCATCCTCGTCAATTTCTGATGCTCGTGTTCGCCTTTCTTCTAATCTTCTTTCTCTTTCCTCTTCTGCAATTCTGTTTTTTGTGTTAACAATTTCTCTCTTTTTAAGAACAAAACCTTTGAGTTCATTTAAGTTAAATGAGTTATAAAACCAGTTGAAATTATTCTCAAAAGGAGTTTTGTTAACCTGTTCGGCTATTTTTGTTACCACATCATTTCTTGCGTCAATTAACGCTTTTTCTTTTTCAACATATTCTGGATTTTCTGTTCCATCTTCTAAGGTTGGAGGAACCACCGCTTTTAACCTTTCAATTTCTCGTGCAAGTTTTCTGTCTTCTACTTCTGTTGCTGCTCTAAGTTTATCTTCTCTCATTGCACGCTCTCTGGCACGATTAATAAGTTCATCTTCTTGGAAAAGTTTGCGATTTAACAATCTTTCACCAATTTTTTCATTTTTATCTATTTTAGAAAAGGCAAAATTTAAGTCTGTCTGTGTGCCTTCCATTTTTTGCGCAAGTTTAACCGCAACATCCAAGCTATCAAAAGACTTTGCTACAAAGGCTGCTTCTTTTTTTAAATCTTCAATTACTTTTAAAGACACTGGCTTGAAAAAGTCATCAAATTTATTTCCATACATAATTACATCGCTAGCATCAAGTTTGTTGTCTTTGCAATATTTTTCTAAAGCGTTCACTTTACCACAACCCTTTGGAACAAAGATAATTCCGTGGTCATCAAAAGTGATGTCAACTGCATCAATAAACTTGCTTTTTATATCATCTGGAGCACTTATTAATGTGTCTATTATTTTTTTAACAGCAGCCTCTTCGAAATCAACCGCTTTTTTACGTCTTTCAAAATATTCTGCTCTTGTAAGGCGTTTTTTAAGCGGAATTTTTGCTTTTGGTGCAACAATTTGAAAACTTAGATTATATGCATTATTTTTAGCGACAGAAAAAGTTTGGTCAGTAACTTCTTTTTCCAGTCTTAAAGCCTTTTTTATTTTGCTTATAATCAAATTTCTTTTTGTAGAAGCACTGCCTCTTTCGGTTTCTATTTTAAAATATCCAAATTTTGAAAACTCTGGAGATAAAACCGCTTCAATTGCATCTATTGCCTCTTTGGAAAGTTTTTGATTTGCAATTTGCGTTCCATCTTTTGTTTTAGCATATGCCCCACTGTTTGCAATGATAACATCTCTGTTTGCAAGCCCTGTGGATGCAGATACCGCACTTTGCATTGAATCATCGGATGTAAACGCATAATTTAAGTCCATTTGCAAAATTTTTCTCAGCTCTGCTTCATCCTTTGCTGAAAGTTTTTTGTCATTTTTTGATAATAAATCTAAATTTGTGGAAAAAATAACTTGTGCCATCATTAACCCCTTTTATTATAGATATTTTATCATTTTATTGAAAAAAAGTCAATATAAATAGTTTTTTTGTTTGCCAAAAGTGATTTGGTGTGTTATAATTCTAAGATGAAAAATATAAGCGAGGTTATTTATTATGAATATTTGGCATGACATTGACCCAAGCAGAATTGGGACAGACAAATTTTGTGCATACATTGAAATTGCAAAAGGAAGCAAGGTAAAATATGAACTAGATAAGGAAACTGGACTGATTAAGTTTGACCGTTTGCTTCACACCAGCATGGTTTATCCTGCTAACTATGGTTTTATTCCAAGAACACTTGGTGGCGACCATGACCCACTTGATGTTTTGGTTCTCACAAGCGAACCTCTTATGCCTGGTGTTTTGGTTGATTGCAGACCAATTGGAATGATTAAAATGGTTGACGATGGCGAAATGGACGAAAAAATTATTGCCGTTGCTGAGGGTGACCCATTCTTTAAAAAAGTTAAAAATCTTGACGATTTACCACAACACACATATGATGAAATGTGTCATTTCTTTAGAAGATATAAAGAACTGCAAAATAAAGAGACTGAAATCAGTGGTGTTGAAGGCATTGAAAGTGCAGAAAGAATCATTGAAGAAAGCATTAATAATTATAAAGCAGAATATGATGCATAAAATAAAAAAGGAGTCTAAACACTCCTTTTGCTTTGTTTAAGGAGTTTATATGCAAAAAAATCCTGATAAACTGATTGGAACAATCATGGTTGATAAACCACTTGAAAGAATAAGCATTTTTCGTGGCATTTTAAGCATTTTCTTGGTGGTTCTTTTATTCTTTATATTTTCATATTGCTTGCACCATGATGCTGTGATTGTTACAGGCCCATCAATGCAACCAACAATAAATATAGATGCAGACAACAAAACAACATATGATATTGTTTTTGTTAACAAAACCACAAACTTTAAACGTGGTGACATTGTTATTATAGACTTTGAAGATTACAGTTCAGTAAATCCAACCATTATAAAACGAGTAATTGCAACCGAGGGTGATACTGTTAATATAAAATGGGATGAGCAAAATCAAAAACTTTTGGTATATCTTAAAAAAGCAGGCGAAGATGAATTTAGGTTACTGGAAGAAAACTATATTAAAAAAGACCCAAACGACCCTTCAAAAGATGACCCAGAGGCAATTGATTGCGCAACAAGTTTTGCTTCAAAAAATAATTGGGAAGTTGATGCACAATATATAAATGAAGATGGTTCTGTTACCATACCAAAAGGATATTTCTTTTTCCTTGGTGATAACCGTGGGGAAAGTTGGGATGGTTCTGAGGTTGGACCGTTGTCCAGCGACAGAGTTTTGGGGGTTGTGGACAGCATTGTTCCAAATGGCACCCTTCTTAATACCATTTTAAAAGAAGTTTTTGGACTTAAGCTTAAAGAATGAAATTGTTAATAAAAGTATGTTAAATTCCTTAATATACTTTAAAATATAAAAAATTCTTATGATTTCTCATAAGAATTTTTTTATTATTCAGTATAGTTATCTACCCATCTATCTTGTGGTGTTACATCAGTAAGCACCGGTTTTATTCCGCTTAAATAGGTAAATGCATCGCCGACCTCTTTGGCACTGAAGCCCATTGTATTCATTCCAGATGGAGTCATTGGTTTTGCGAGTTTAACTGTCCAAGCATCATTTGAGATTGCCATAATATATACGCTTGTAAATATAATGCCTGAATCCTCTGTTATGCCAGCAGCCCTTCCAACCAAAATGTGTGTTGTGTTCGCATAATTTGCAGAGCCATTGTTACCATAGAAAGGCCATTCGTTTGCAGTATAGATGTTTGTTAGTCTTAGGTTATTTATGTTAAGTCGTTCACTACTGCTTGTGTTAACTGTTCCTATAACTGCACCATAGTAGTTATTACCGTTATCAATAGTTACAGCAGAACGCTTGTTATCTGAATCTATTTTTTCATGTTTTGTATAACCTGAATAGTAACAACTGTCAATGCTTGCTGAAGATGTGTAAAGTTCCATTCCGCCTGAAGTAACTGTTTTGTAGCCCGAAACATATCCAACAAGTCCACCAATTGAACTAGATGTATTATCTTTTATTGTTATATCTCCGCTTGCAAAACTTTGAGTCAAGGCAGAATCACTGCCGTTAGTTCCCATTGAACCAACAAGCCCTCCAACATTATATGTTCCACTTGTAATGGTTAAACTTACATCAGTCCAACTTTTTGTAACTGTTCCTGTTGTTAGGTTTGCAACCAAGCCACCAATTGCCCCACTCGCTGTTCGTGCCTCAGTGTCTTTTTCTATATCAACCGTTCCAAAGACAGCACAATTTTGAACTGTTCCACCATTAATGGTATAAGCAAGAGGCGCAACAGAGATGTTTGAACCATTTAGAGTCAAAGTACCATCAACTCTCAAAAGAATTGATTCTATAACTCCGCCAGATGCCAGACGAACATTAAATGTGGTGTATGTTCTGTTGCCGTAATTCAATTGTGCAAAATCTGGAACAAAGATAACAAAACCATTTCCACTCACTTTATTTGTTGTTGCCCCTCCTGTTCCAACAGATGCTGTTGCAGTCAAATCTCTTGTTAATGCAAAATTTGAACCTGTTGAATTTGTTGCAAATTTGTTAAGCATAATATAGTGTGAAATTTCAAACGGTGAACTTTGTGTTCCGCTTCCAGTGTATCGCATATCTTGAATGTTTGCATTCTTTCGTGCTGATAAAATGAGATTGAGAATTGGAAGTCCATAGTTAAGTGATTCACTTCTTGTCCACATATATGCATTAAGCCCAAGTTCGCTTATGTCTGTTGTTTGCATTGCTGCAATTGTTCTCTCACTTGAAACAGCACCAACATATGCTTCAACTTTTGAGTTTGTTCTGCTGATGTCATTTGCATGAATGATACCAGTAAGCGAACTGTGGTTAACACCTTGTCCAAGTGAACCGTTAACATTGTATGGCGACTGTTCATAAACCGAGAAGTCCACCATTCCAACAAGGTCTGAAACTGTTTGTGTGCTGTATGCCAACACACCTGCAATATAGGTGTTGCGTTCTACTCCATTGTTCCAAACCGCACTTGTTGTTGTCTGTTTGCCCATTGCATATGCATAATTCATTTTACCCATGTTATAACCAACAAGGTTTGAAATATAGCAGGCTTTTACATTTTGTCCTGTTATGTTAATGTTTAGGTCAAAATAACTCCACACATTACTTATGATGTTATTGTTTTGACCAACCAAGCCACCAACATAAATTTGAGTGCTTGAGTTTGTTGTTGCGTTGAGATTGATTGTTAGAACATCATCATTTTCGCCAAGCGTTTTGGCATCAAGATTTTCAGATAAAATGCTTATGTTAGATGTGTTTGAACTATAATTTGGCAAACCTCCAACAGCACAATTTGAAATTATACCATTGTTAACTGGTGCAAGCATACCATAGGTTATGCTGGTGTTTGCGCTTATTTGCCTTATATCAATTTCACTGTTGCTTTGAACAACAAAGCCTGAAATTAGAACATCTTCTGGAATCACATTGAACACGCTGTAGGATGTTGTAACGGTTTTGCTGTTTCCAAGAATTCTTAGAACATTTCCAATATTAAGTTCGTTTGCGCCTGTGATGTTTGTTTCAAATATAATAGACTTATAGGCATATGATGTGTCAATAAAGGCTCTTTGCATATCTGATAACGAATTAACCTTTTGAATCCACATTTGCGTTTCAAGGTTAGGTTCAATCACATATTCGCCAGCATTTATTGTTTCATTTGTCATAACAATCAAATTTTGAAGAGAATTTATATATGGTAAAATATAATAATTTGAAGACGACAAAGTCTCTAAAACTGCGTTATTTGCAAAAGTCCAATTTACATTGATTTCTATTATATCTTGTGATGGAGAAAGAACATTTTGAAGTGTTAGGTTTGTTACGTTTTTGTTACCCTGTCTGTCTGTTGTTAAGTCTGCATCTTGGAAAATACCAGTTAAATCAGAGACATAATAACATGATGTAATTATTCCTCCATCTAAATAACCAACCATTGGTTGAATGCTATTTTGCACAATTCCACCAGAAGAAATCATTCCAAGACTTAGTGCTGTGGATAGATTGTTCTTTGAATAACCAACAATTCCACCAAGATACAAGTTGTTGTTCTGGGTAAAACTATCTTTACTGTTTGACTTAAAACTGATAGAACCATAGTTTATTACATTTGTTATGTTCATTGAACTGTATCCAGCAATTCCACCAAGATAGTTTTGACCAAAATCTGTTGCAAAAATCATAACTGAACTTGCACTGCTTGCAATTGCTGGTAAAGTTGATATATCTTCACTGCTATTTTGTGTGTTTACATTATAAACCTGACCAAACAGACCACCGGCATAGATAACAGTATTGTTAAGATTTTCTGCTTGTGCAGTTGCTGTGATTTGACCACTTGCATAGTTGTTTAAATAGATATTTGTCTGAACAAGTTTACTGCTTTGGTTGATTGATGTGATGTTATTTCGCAAAAGCCCCATCAAACCACCAACATAGACTGTGCTTGTTTGTGTTGAAGTGTTTGTGATGTCTATATCCACCCCTGAAACACAGTTTGTAAACGTTGATGCAGGCGTGATTGCTGTTTCAGAAAACTCAATGCCGTTATCATAGATTCCTGCAATTCCACCAGCATAGATTTGTGCTGAGCCAGAAATGCTGATGTTTCCACTTGTTGTTATGTCTGAAAGTGCAATTTGATTTGCTTTTCCGATAGCACCACCAACATTTATGTTTTGATTACTTGATGAAGTGATTTCGGTTGAAACATCAATTTTGTTTATTATGCAATTTAGTGATGTTCCATCAATTTCACCGATAACACCACCAACATTTTGATTTCCGCCAGTTAAATTGATTAAACCAGAAATTTTAATGTTAGAACTACTGTAAGAACTGATTGTAATGTTCCCTTCAACACGACCAAACATTCCACCCACATAGACCGTTCCTGAACCAAAGGTCATGTCTATGTTTGGAGTTAATTCAGAGTAGTCAATAATGTTCCTTATTTTAGCAATTCCAGCAATCATTCCTGCTAAAAATTCGCCTGATGTATGATTTGTGTAGCCAGTGTTTGAATAGTTTACATTAGCAGAAACATTGCTGTATGAACAACCACTTGTTACTCCAAAATATCCACCAAGATTTCTTATTTTATTTGGCGTGATTGTTCCATTTGTTGTAATAGAAGTTCTAGAAATTGTGCTGTTATATGCCTCTCTGGCAATTAGACCAAAGTTTTCATAGTTTTCAACTGTAACATCGCCTTCAAACACAAAATTGATGTTTGAAAGTTCAAGGTTTGTGATGATGTTGAATATAGACATTGCTGTTCCATCATATATTATAGTTAATGTCACAGCGGCACCATCTGCTCCGTAACCCTGAATTAAACCTGTTACTGCCTGAGTTGCGTTTGACAAACTTTCAAAGTCTTGTCTTACCGAAGTAACGCTTAAATCAAAGGTTAAATCATTGACAATTCGATAGTTTCCACCTTGCCCGCCTTTTATGTAGTAGAAGAATTCTTCAACAGTGCTAATTTCTTGCATGGTGATTGTCTGCCCTTCCGCAAGGCGTGGGAAAATATAGTTAGACAAACTGTTGTCAAGAAGCCAATTTGCTGAACTGTGGTCTTGTTCAAAGTTGTTGAATACATTGTTCATATTGGCTATGCTTACCACAATTTGACTTAAAGTTAAATCACGGCTGTTTGTTGCAAGACAGTTATAAACATCGGTGTCGTCCAAACCACCAACAAGGCTGGTTGTAGAATTTGCTGTAACAACAGCATT
>CASEYA010000007.1 GCA_949291975.1 uncultured Christensenella sp. | reverse complement strand
CGAGCAACCGAAGAAGTTCGTGATATTCACTATACCCACTATGGCCGTATCTGTGCAATTGAAACCCCAGAAGGTCAATCTATTGGTCTTATTAACTCACTTGCAACCTATGCAAAAGTAAACGAATATGGCTTTATTGAAACACCATATAGAAAGGTGGATAAAGAAACTGGAAAGGTTACCAACGAAATTCACTATCTAATGGCTGATGTTGAAGAAAAGTGTAAAATTGCTCAGGCAATTGAACCACTTGATGAAGAAAATCGCTTTGTAAACAAAACTGTTATTTGTCGTTACAAAGACCGCTTTATTGAAATACCTGCAAAAGATGTAGATTATGTTGATGTGTCTCCAAAGCAATTCATCTCTGCTGCAACATCACTTATTCCTTTCCTTGAAAGTGACGACACCGCTCGTGCTCTTCTTGGAAGCAACCAACAAAGACAAGCAGTGCCACTTATGCAAACAGAATCACCAATCATTGCAACAGGCTTTGAACACCGTGTAGCAAAAGATAACGGCTCTTTGGTTCTTGCAGATTGTGACGGCTTTGTTAAATATGTTGATGCAAACAAGATTATCATTGAAGACAGCAGTAAAAAAGAACACCTTCACACCCTTCTTAAATTCAACAGAACAACGCAAGACACCTGTCTAAATCAAAAACCAATTGTAAAAGTTGGAGATGTTGTTAAACAAGGAGAAACCATTGCCGATGGCTTTGCAACAAAAGACGGAGAACTTGCTCTTGGAAAAAACCTTTTGGTTGCTTTTATGAACTGGGAAGGTTATAACTATGAAGACGCAATCTTAATCAATGAACGCCTTGTTCGTGATGATGTGTTTACCTCAATCACTTTAAAAGTTGAAGAGATAAAATGTAGAACAACAAAACTTGGGCCAGAAGAAATTACAAGAGATATTCCAAACCTAAGTGAAGATGCACTTAAAAATCTTGATGAAAACGGAATTATTCGTGTGGGTGCGGAAGTTAGACCAGGGGACATCTTGGTTGGAAAGGTAACACCAAAGGGCGAAACAGAACTCACACCAGAAGAAAGACTTTTGCGTGCAATCTTTGGTGAAAAGGCTCGTGAAGTAAGAGATACTTCTCTTCGTGTTCAACATGGTCGTGGCGGAGTTGTTGTTGATGTTCAAATTTTCAGCCGTGCAAACAAAGATGAACTTGAAGCAGGCGTTAACCAACTTGTAAAGGTGTTTGTTGCTCAAAAGAGAAAGATTTCTGTTGGTGACAAGATGTCTGGTCGTCACGGAAACAAGGGGATTGTCTCTCGCATTTTGCCAAGTGAAGATATGCCATTTTTAAGCAATGGTCAGCCAGTTGACATTGTGCTTAACCCACTTGGTGTTCCATCTCGTATGAACATTGGTCAGCTTTTGGAAGTTCATCTTGGACGAGTTGCAAAAGCACTTGGTTGGAAAATCGCAACACCAGTGTTTAACGGTGCAACAGAAAAGACCATTCAAGAACTTTATAAAGCAAACGGGTTCAGCGAAGACGGAAAAGTTGAGCTTTTTGACGGAAGAACAGGTGAGCCGTTTGAAGACAGAGTTACTGTTGGATATATGTATATGCTCAAACTTAACCACATGGTTGACAGCAAGATGCACGCAAGAAGCATTGGACCATATGCTTTGGTAACAGCTCAACCTCTTGGTGGAAAGGCAATGTTTGGTGGTCAAAAGTTCAGTGAAATGGATGTTTGGGCTCTTGAAGCCTATGGTGCAGCAAACTTGTTGCAAGAAATGCTTACAATCAAATCAGATGATGTGACAGGAAGAACAAAAGTCTATGAAAGCATTGTTAAAGGACAGCCAATTGCAGAACCTGGTATTCCAGAAAGTTTCAAGGTTTTAATCAAAGAATTACAATCTTTGGGACTTGATATGAGAATTTTAACTGAAAACAATCAAGAAGTAACTCTTAATGAACTTACTAATGATGATGTTGATTTCCCTAATGTTATGAAATCAGATAAAAAGCAGGTTGACGAAGTTGAACTTAACTTTGATGACATTGAGGGCGAAGCAAAAGATGTGATTTCGCAAGAAGAATTTGAATCAACAAATGACGACGATTTCAGCGCAGGCAATCTTTTTGATGAATTAGATGAGGAATAGGAGAAGATAGAAATGTTTGAACTTAAAAATTTTGATGCAATTAAGATTGGCATTGCTTCACCAGAAAAGATAAGAGAATGGTCTTATGGTGAGGTAACAAAGCCAGAAACAATTAACTATCGAACATTAAAACCAGAAATGAACGGACTTTTCTGTGAAAAGATTTTCGGTCCACGAAAAGACTATGAATGCCATTGTGGAAAATATAAAAGAATAAGATACAAAGGGCATCACTGCGAAAAATGTGGAGTTGAAATCACAAAAAGCAAGGTTCGTCGTGAAAGAATGGGGCACATTGAACTTGCAACCCCTGTTTCTCACATTTGGTTTGTTCGTGGTGTTCCAAGTCGCATTGGAAGTTTGCTTGACCTGACAGCCAAAAATCTTGAACAAGTGCTTTATTATGCAAGTTACATTGTTCTTGACCCAGGTATTACAAATTTTGTTAAAAAACAAATCATCACAGACAAGGAATATCGTGATGCAATAGAAGAGTTTGGAGCAAAATCTTTCCGTGCAGGAATGGGTGGAGAGGCTATAAGAGAGCTTTTGGAAGAAGTTGACCTTGAAAAAGAGTCAAAAGAGCTGAAAGAAATCATTGAAACAGCCAAAGGGCAAAGAAAACTTAAAGCAATCAAAAAACTCGAAACTGTTGAAGCATTTTTGAAAAGCGGAAACAACCCTCGTTGGATGATTTTGGATGTTCTTCCTGTTTTACCACCAGAACTAAGACCAATGATTCAACTGGACGGTGGAAGATTTGCAGCCAGCGACCTAAACGACCTTTATCGCCGTGTTATTAACAGAAATAACAGACTTAAAAAACTTATTGACCTTGCAGCACCTGATGTTATTGTTAGAAACGAAAAGCGTATGCTTCAAGAAGCAGTTGATGCTTTGATTGATAATGGTAAGAGAGGTAAGCCTGTACTTGGCGCTAAATCTCGTGAATTAAAATCATTGACTGCTATGATT
>CASEYA010000006.1 GCA_949291975.1 uncultured Christensenella sp. | reverse complement strand
CTGGTTTGAATGATGAAAAAATTTAGTTATTAAAATTTATGCAAAACAGCATTTTGCAAAAAAATATGCTAAAATATCAAAAAAAATTGAGTAAAATGCGTTAAAAAATGCATTTTCTTTATAAAATTAAAAGGAGTTTAGAAAAATGGCAAAAAAAATATTAAGCGGAGAAGAAGCAAGAAAGGCTCTTGAACGAGGTGTTGATGCGGTTGTAGATACCGTGAAAGTTACCCTTGGGCCAAAGGGTAGAAATGTGGTGCTTGAACGCAAGTTTGCAACACCACTTATCACAAACGACGGTGTTACCATTGCAAAGGAAATTGACCTTAAAGATTCTTTTGAAAACATGGGTGCACAAATCATAAAAGAGGCATCTATCAAGACAAACGATGTTGCAGGAGACGGAACCACCACAGCAGCTGTTTTGGCTCAGGCAATCATCAAAGACGGAATTAGAAACTTTTCTTCGGGAGCAAACCCAATTATTTTGAGAAAGGGAATTAAAAAGGCTGTTGACTTTGTTGTTGGCGAACTTAAAAAGCAAAGCAAACAGGTCAGTGACCAAAAGGCAATTGAGCAAATTGCAAGCATTTCTGCTGGGGATGACGAGGTTGGCAAGTTGATTTCAACCGCAATGCAAAAGGTTGGCAAAGATGGTGTTATCACTGTTGAGGAAAGCAAGACCATGGAAACCGAACTTGAAGTTGTTGAGGGTATGAAATTTGACCGTGGTTATGCATCAAGTTATATGAGCACCAACATGGAAAAAATGGAAGCAGTGCTTGAAGATGCCTATATTCTTATAACAGACAAAAAGATTTCAAACATTCAAGACATCTTGCAACTTTTAGAGCAGGTTGTTAAAACTGGACAAAAACTTCTTATCATTGCTGACGAGGTAGAGGGCGAAGCGTTGGCAACACTTGTTATCAACAAACTTCGTGGAACATTTACCTGTGTTGCAGTGAAAGCACCAGCTTTTGGTGACCGCCGAAAAGCATGGCTTGAAGACATTGCAATTTTGACGGGTGGAAAGGTTATCAGCGAAGAACTTGGCAGAAACTTCTCTAATACCACACTTGATGACCTTGGTCGAGCAAGAACAATTGTTGTTACAAAAGACAGCACCACCATTGTTGACGGTGCGGGAGATAAAAAGCAAATTAAAGAGCGTGTTGAGGCAATTCGTGCGCAAATGCAAGACTGCACAAGCGACTATGACAAAGAAAAACTTGCAGAAAGACTGGCAAAACTTTCTGGCGGTGTTGCTGTGATAAAGGTTGGAAGTGCCACCGAAGTTGAAATGAAGGAAAAGAAACTTCGAATTGAAGATGCTCTTTCTGCCACCCGTGCTGGTGTGGAAGAGGGAATTGTTGCAGGTGGTGGTGTTGCACTTCTTAGATGCTCTAAGGCACTTAAAGCGTTTGCTGAAAAACTGGACGGCGACGAAAAGATTGGTGCAAAGATTATTCTTAGTGCACTTCAAGCACCAATCAGACAAATTGCCGAGAACGCAGGCATTGACGGTGGCGTTGTGGTAGACAAAATCATTTCAAGCACTGAGGCAGATTTTGGCTATGACGCCCTTACAGACCGCTATGTGAACATGATAACTGCGGGAATTATTGACCCAACAAAAGTAACCCGCTCTGCACTTCAAAATGCTGCAAGTGCATCATCTGTTCTTTTGACCACAGAAAGCATTGTGGTAAGCGAAGAGGAGAAAACCCCCGCAAATCCACAAGAAACAATGATGTAGTTTGCAATTTTAAACAAGGGTGTTTATAATATTTATTTGCAAAAAGGTTTTTGCTCCATTTTTGCTTGAAATGTTTAAAATATAAATTGTTGCTAATGTTTTTAAGTTAAAAAATAAAAGATAGTGAAACTGAAAAATCGCTATCTTTTTTTAAATTAATTTTATTTTAACAAACAAAAAAGACTCAAGGCGCTTGCCTTTGGCAAGAAGACACGAAGTCCTAACCCTAAGTCTTAACTTATTATAGGATAAAAAATAGGAAAAGTCAACATTAGTTTTCTTTGATTAATAATGAAAAAATTAATGTTTTTATATATAAAACTTGGCATTTTTTACTAAAACAACAGAAGAAATTTTCTGTATTTATTTAAAACAGAAAATTTTGTGTTTTTAACAAGCACACCATATATAGTTTTGTTTAATATTTTTTAAGGTTCAAAAGATAGTCACTTGAAACATCATAGAGTTTGCACAGTGTTACAATTTGTTCATAGTTAAGTTCATAAATGCCATTTTCAAATCTGCTGTATTGCTGTTGAGTCATATGCAAAATTTTTGCAACCTCACTTTGTGTTTTTCCACTGAGTTTGCGACTTTCTTTTAATCTTTGCCCAAAAATGTCTTTAATATTCTGTTCCATACCTCTATTATAAATTAAAGATTTTCAACAGTTTTACCATACATCAGTTTGTGTTGTTTTTCAAGAATGAATAATTTTTTACCCTTTTCTTAGGTAAAAAATCAAAATTTTTAAGGTTTGTAATTTTTAAAATTTTGTCGAAATTGTGAGTGATTGGTTGGCATTTGATTTGTGGCTGATAACTTTATTGGTTTATGTTGTGAGTATAAATTTAGTTTTTAGTTTTTTTGTTATTTTTGGTTTTTAAGCGGTAAAATAATTTTTGTTTTAATTATAATAAGTGTTTTAAAGTAAAAAAAGAACCCATGTTGGAGCAAGGGTTCAAAAAATATGTTTTCAAGATTTTCAAGCTTAAAGGTTTTCTAAATGAAATTCATAAATTACCACATTTGGTTTTTTAGTTTGAAATTAGTTGCAAGAAGTTTGTTATAATTTTTTATTATGATGGTTTTTATGTTTTTATTTTATATTTTTTTTGTTAAATTCTTCAATAACTTGTTCATAACGCAAAAGAATGTTGTCTATCACTTCTTTTTGGTCGTAACTTTTAAACAAAGTCAATTTTGCTTGCTGTCCACATTGTTTTAAAAGTTCTTTGTTATCATAGCAAAACATAATCTTTTCTGCGCAGGCTTCTGGGTTGTTTGTTGTGATAAATCCATTTTTGCAATCAACAATTTGCTCACTTATTGCAGTGTTTTCTAGTGCCAGTGTTGGAACGCTAAAATATGCACATTCCATTTGCGTTAGCCCGCAGGTGTCTCCAATTGAAACAAAGGCATGAAGGTCAACTCTTCTCCAAAAAGAATTTAAATCTTCTTCACTTATTGCACCAATAAATTTTATGTTTTTCAAATTTTTTGCAAGTCTTTCCAAGCGTTGACGGTCGTCGCCCTTTCCTGCAATAACAAGAGTAATTGGTTTATCTTGCAAAAATTTCATTGCTTCAATCAGCAGTTGAATATTTTTCATTTTAACCAGTCTGCAAACAGAAAATATTACAAAGTGATTTTTATCTATGCCAAATTTTTCAAAAACATCACTGTCTGCGGTATCTTTTGGTGTTTTAACGGCGTTTGGCAACACATCGCAATCTTTTAAAACGCTAAACTTTTCAAAGAAATTTTTTGCAAAATTGCTTACCGTCCAAACCTTGTCTGCCTTTCTTATTTTTCTTAAAATTGCTTTTGTGATTATAGATGCCAAAAATTTGCTTTTAGTTGCTTGATAGATATCTTGGTAAAACATTCCATGAACAGTGATTATCACTGGAATGTTATATTTTTTGCGCAGTCGCCTTGCATATCTATACAGCGACAGAGGGAAATTGCAGTGAATAACATCATATTTGTTCTTTTCAATTTCTTTTCTAAATTTATGGTCGAAATCAACAAGTGCTTCTCGGTTTGTGGTAATTGCACTGTAATAGCCTTGGCATCTGATAACTTGATAGTTTTCGGTGTCTATAAAATTTTTGTTTTTCTTGGGTGGCTTTGTTGCGCCAACCGTTATTTCACAATATGGAGATATCGAATCACACATTCGTGATACCACCGATGTTACTCCGCCCACCACAGGATGCCAGTCTTCAACTAATTCCAAAATTCTGAGTTTTTTCATCTTTACCTCTTGCAAATATTATACATAATTTTAAAATGCTTGTAAACAAAATCAAATAAAAATATATCTATCAGTCAAGCAATTTGAAAATTAATTATAAAAAGAGTGTTACTTTTAAAAGCAGAAATTTTTTTATTTTGCTAGTTTTAAACTTATAGTTTTTTATAAAATTAGGTAAAAGTTGCGTTTATTTAATAAAAAAAGCACCGTCTGGTGCTTTTTTTAAATGTCCAAAATTCTGCAAATGTGTTGATTTTTAGCAAACATAAACACAATGTCCAAAATCCACATAATAAATCCAAGACCAATAAGTCTTAAAATTCCTGCAAGGATTTTTCCTTCCATAAGTCTGGTTACTGCGCCCAAAATCCATGCTGTGAATGGGATGATAACCAAGATATAACTGATAATTGCATCCCACCCAAAATAATCTTTTGATGATAGTGCCATAATGTTCCCCCTTTTTGTTATATAGTTATATTACCACAATTGATATTTTATGTCAAATAATGATAAATATTTATTAAAATTTTTTATTTTTTATTTGATTTTTGATTGTCAAAAAAGTTGGTCTATGGTAAACTCATTTTGAAAATTTTTTAAGGGGGATTTTTATGGTTAAATCAAAAACAAAAAAACTATTTGTTGGGCTAATTTGTGCTTGCTCACTTTTGGTTCTTTCACTGGGAGTGGTTGGATGTGGGGAAAGCACAGATAACAAAACATTTTCCAGTGCTGCAGAAGCATATGCTTTTGGTGCGGTTTCTTCAATTAAACTTTTAAGCGCAAACACTACCAGCAAAAGTGAGCAAAATGAGGCAAACGCTGAAAATTCTTATGCTAGAAATGTGCCTACTAACGAACAAATTACCTTTGCGCAACGAGTTGACGAATATGTTGATGTTGTAGATGGTTTTATTGGTGGCAGTTCGCCAGTGAAAATTCAAGAAGAAAGCTTGACTGATGCAGAATATTCCACAAAGGTAACAACAGACATAACACATCTCAGTGGACAAAAAGACAGTTTTGTGATGTATTATAACGAAACTGTTCCAACTGAGGACGACAGAAAGACAGACGATGATGATGATTTTGAGGTTAACACCAGACTTTCTGGTATTGTTGAATTTGGTGGACAGACTTATTCTTTAAGAGGCGAGAAGGAAGTTGAACAAGATGAGATTGAAATCAATCTTGAAATTAAAATTGATGATGCAAACTATGTTATAATTCAAACTGAAACAGAAAACGGCGAGCAGGAATATGGCTATGAAGTATATTCAAATGGGCAAAAGGTAGAAGAACTTTCTCTTGAAATAGAAATTGAACAAAACGAGGTTGAAGTTGAACTTTTTGTTGCTGTAAATGGCGAGACTCAAAGTTTTAAGTTTGAAAAAGAGACTGAAAATAATATAACCGAAATCAAAATTAACTGCAATGTAAATGGCAACACCGAAACCATTTTTGCAGTATATGACGAAGGGACACAAAGATATATTTATACTTTTGGAAGCAACAACGCATCTGTTGCTGTTGATTGTGACTAGCAACTTGTCATGCAGTGGGGCAATGGAGCAAAAAATACACTTCAAGAACTTTTGAAGTGTATTTTTAATTTTATCCCTAGAAGATTTTATATTTCAGTTTCTTCAAGTTGATGAATTAAAATGTTTATAGCAGGCACACTTGTTTCAGGCATATTTTCATAGAATGAAAAATTCTTTGTTTCGCAGGCAAGTTCAAAGTTAACAGATTCGTTGGTAACCTCAAAAATTCCAAAGCCTGATAAATTGTCTGGTGTTGACTTATTAAGCCACTTTCCACCGCTTACTAAAAAGTTGGTTGAACCTTCTGGTCTAAACCCGATTTCAGCAAAAGTTGGCGAGGCAAATGGATTTTTGCAGTCTGAAACAATATCGTTAACAGCAAAGAAAATTTGATAAAAGCCCGCTTCATTGAATTTAATTGTGCCTTCTGGTGTTAGATAGAAGCCGTCAAAAACATCTTGAACTTCGTTTTTAATTAAAAGTCTGTTGCCAGAAAAAAGATTTTCCGAATTTGTCACATGGTCGCTGGTAAATTGAGCGGCATCTGTAACTGCATCTTCGCCTTTTTCTCCTTGTATGCCTTGAGTTCCTCGTGGAATAACAAAATCAAGGATTGCATTTGATGGTGTTCCAGAGTTTGTAACAAAGGCTTCTGTTCCCTCATCACCTGTTGTGGTAGAACCAACCGATAGCGTTGTTATTGCTCCCGTTGGCCCAGTAGGACCAGTAGGACCCGTTGGCCCTGTTGGACCGGTAGCACCCTGTGGAATGGTAAAGTCCAGCACGGCGGCAGAGGTAGTTCCGCTGTTGGTAACCGAAGCGTCTGTTCCTGCTGTTCCTGTAGAAGTGGTTCCAACGGTAACAGTTGCTGCGGTTCCTGCTCCTGTAGGTCCTGTTGGCCCAGTTGGG
>CASEYA010000005.1 GCA_949291975.1 uncultured Christensenella sp. | reverse complement strand
GGTAACCAAGGCAATTGGCAGTGGCACGGGCTACCAGTGTTATGGCTTAACCACCACAGAGATGCAAGGTGCACAAAATAGTAACTATATGTATCTTTCCAGCACATTTTGGAACTTTGCAGACGGGCAATATCCGACTTTAAAATATGTAGCAAAACCAGCACAAAATTAGTGTTTTTATAAAAACTAATATAAACAGCAAGACAATTAATATTTCGAGTGCGGAGCGCACAAGTGCTGAAAAGTTTTGTGAAAATGTAAAACAGGTTTTTTATTGAATAACACTAAATATGCCAAGACAGTTCATATTTCGAGTGCGGAGCGCATTCAACTTTAAAATATGTTGGAGCATAAAGACAAAAATAATCAAAAAATTAATATAAAAATAAAACGCAGTCCATATATTGAGTGCGGAGCGCACAAGTAAATGTTTTAATGAAAAAGCAACATAAAAAATCAATAATGCAAAAATGCTTTGATATAGATTTATACATTCTTTAATGTAAATCAACAATAACAAACAACAATTAAAAAGGGGACATTTGTCCTCTTTTTGTTTGTTTTGTGGTTAAAGACAAATTTTTTAAAAAATTAACTTTGTTTTAACACTTTTTCACTTGAAATATTTTAGCATATGGAGTATAATTTAAAGTATATTATGTGAGGAGACAGAAATGGAAAACAAATATCGTTCGCATAGATGCGAAGAAATCAGCAAAGATTTATTAAACAAAACGGTCAGAGTGTCTGGCTGGGTTAGCAGTATTCGTGACCATGGTGGAATTACCTTTATTGACCTTCGTGGCAACAGTGGAGAGGTGGTTCAACTTGTGATAAATGATGACAGCAAACTTAAAGATGTATCAAAAGAGGCAGTTATTTGCTGTGAGGGTAATGTTCGTCTTCGTGGAGAAGAAAATATCAACCCAAAACTTAAAACTGGAGAGGTCGAAATTGTCGCTGATAAAATTGAGGTTCTTGGTGGAGTTTATGCGCCACTTCCTTTTGAAGTTGAAGACAGCAAAAATGTTCGAGAAGATGTTCGCTTAAAACACCGTTATCTTGATTTAAGAAATCAGCAGGTTGCAAAGAACATTTATTTCCGTGCAGAAGTAAATCACTTTTTGCGTGAGAAGATGAGAAGCCTTGGCTTTACTGAAATAATAACACCAATTTTAACAGCAAGCAGTCCAGAGGGTGCAAGAGATTTTATTGTTCCAGCAAGACAACACCCAGGAAAATTCTATGCATTGCCACAGGCACCTCAGGTTTTTAAACAACTTTTAATGGTTGGCGGTTTTGAAAAATATTTTCAAATTGCACCTTGCTTCCGTGATGAAGATGCTCGTGCTGACCGAACAGCAGGCGAGTTTTATCAACTTGACATGGAAATGAGTTTTGCCACTCAGGAAGATGTTATGGCTGTTGGTGAAGAGGTTTACTATGAACTTTTCTCAAAGTTTAGTAATAAAGAGGTAAGCAAGCCTCCATTCAGAAGAATTCCTTTTGCCGAGAGCATGGAAAAATATGGAACAGATAAGCCAGATTTAAGAAACCCGCTTTTAATTGTTGATGTTACCGATGTTTTTGCAAACACTGGCTTTAATGCTTTTAAAAACAGCACAGTTAAGGCGATTTGTGTGCAAAACATGGCAGGACAGCCACGCTCGTTCTATGATAACTTAACCGAGTTTATGATTGAAAACAAAAGCAAAGGTCTTGCATGGATAAAGGTTGAAGAGGGGCTTAAATTTAACAGTCCAATTGCCAAGTTTTTAACCGAAGAAGAACAAAAAATGTTAATCACAAAACTTGGTGCAAAGGAAAACAGCAGTATCTTTATGCTTGCTGGTAAAAAAGATTTGACCACAAAACTTGCAGGAATTTTGCGTAATGAACTTGGTGAAAGACTTAACCTTATTGACAAAAATAAGTTTGAACTTTGCTGGATTGTTGATTTCCCAATGTTTGAACTTGACGGAGAAGGTAAAATTGACTTTTCACACAATCCATTCAGCAAGGCGCAAGAGAATTTGCTTGAACTTGGAGAGAAAAATCCACTTGATGTCAAAGCATTTCAATTTGACTTTGTTTGTAACGGAGTTGAACTTGTAAGTGGTGGCGAGCGTAACACAAACTTTGCTTCCATGATTAAGGCGTTTGAAATTGTTGGTTTTCCAGCAAGCGAAGTTGAAAAACGCTTTGGCGCACTTTACAGTGCTTTCAAATATGGTGCTCCACCACACTGTGGAATGGCGCTTGGAATTGATAGAACAATTATGCTTCTTCTTGATGAGGCAAATATGCGTGAAATCATTGCATTTCCACTTAATAAGTCTGCATATGACCCACTTACCAACGCACCAAGCGAGGTAACGCAAAAACAACTTGAAGAAGTGCATATAAAAGTTGATATAAAAGAATAAAAATTATTTTACACTTGACCTTTAAAGGAGTAAATCATGATAACAGTAACAAATCTGGAACTTTCCTTTGGTGGACAGCCACTTTTTAAAGATGTGAATTTAAAATTCACACCTTCTAATTGTTATGGGGTAATTGGTGCAAATGGTGCGGGTAAATCTACCTTTTTGCGCCTGCTTTCTGGTGACCTTGAGGCAAGCAAGGGAAGCATTGATATTCCACCAAAACTGAGGATGTCTGTGTTAAAGCAAGACCATTTTCAGTTTGATAACTTTACTGTTATGGATACTGTTATCATGGGAAATAAAAAACTCTATGATATAATGAAAGAAAAGGAAGCGCTTTACCTCAAACCAGATTTTAACGAAGAAGATGGCAACCATGCTGCCGAACTTGAAGCCGAGTTTGCTGAAATGAATGGTTGGGATGCAGAAAGTGATGCTTCCAAACTTTTAAATGGTCTTGGTGTAGAGGATAAACTGCACTACGAGATGATGAGCACGCTTAATGGTTCAATCAAGGTTAAAGTTTTGCTTGCGCAAGCACTTTTTGGCAACCCAGACATTCTGCTTCTTGACGAGCCAACCAACCACATGGACGAAAAAAGCATTGCATGGTTAGAAGATTTTTTGCTTGACTATTCAGGAACAGTGATTGTTGTTTCCCACGACCGCCACTTTTTGAACACTGTTTGCACACATATTGTTGATGTGGACTATGGTAAAATCACAATGTGGGTGGGTAACTATGACTTTTGGTATGAAAGCAGTCAGTTGATGCAACAATTAACAAAACAGCAAAACATAGCCAAAGAAAAGAAGATTGAAGAACTAAAAGCCTTTATTCGCCGTTTTGGTGCAAATAAAAGCATGGCAAGACAGGCAACCAGCAGAAAGAAAATGCTTGAAAAGATTAAACTAGAAGAAATGCCTGCTTCAAACAGAAAATATCCATATATCAACTTTAAGTTTGAAAAAGAACTTGGCAAGGATGTTTTAGAGTTTGACAGAGTAAGTTATTCTTTAGACGGTCAAACTCTTCTTGATAACATTTCTTTTCGTGTTGCAAAGGGTGATAAAATTGCTGTGCTTGGCGAAAACGAAAATGCAGTAACAGCATTCTTTAACCTTATGGCAGGAAAACTTATTCCAGAAAAGGGTGAAATCAAATGGGGTAAAACTGTTAACCTCAGTTATCTACCAAAGGAAAAAAGCGAATATTTTGCAAGCAAAATGAGCATTGTTGATTGGCTTGCTCAGTTCAGCAAAGAAAAAGACAGCACTTTTCTTCGTGGTTTTCTTGGGCGTATGCTTTTTAGCGGTGATGATGCAAACAAAAGTGTTGATGTTTTGTCTGGTGGCGAAAAGGTTAGATGCATGCTTTCAAAAATGATGGTAGAAGGAAGCAATGTTCTTCTTTTTGACCAACCAACAAACCACCTTGACCTTGAAAGCATCACGGCACTTAATAACGGAATGACCGATTTCAAGGGTGTGATTTTGTTTTCTTCTCATGACCATGAACTTTTGCAGTCTGTGGCAAATCGAATTTTTGAAATAAAAGATGGAAAATTGATTGACCGCATGACTGACTATGAAAACTATCTTAAACAAAGACAAGGCTAAATCATATAAATATTTAGCAGACAAAAAATTATGCTTATACTTTTATAATGTTTTATGCAAAAAACTTATATAAAGTATAAAGGGGTAAAATATGAAAATTTATAACACATTAACGGGCGAAAAGGAAGAGTTTGTTCCTGTTCAACAAGGTAAGGTTGGAATTTATGTTTGTGGTGTAACAGTATATGCTCCGCTTCATTTGGGGCATATTCGTTCTTATGTTGCCTATGATGTAATGGTAGAATATTTGAGAAAATTTAAAAACCTTGATGTGATGTATATAAGAAACATAACAGATGTTGGCTCGGTGGTTGGAGATGCAGATGAAGGCGAGGACAAAATTGAACTTAAAGCCTTTGAACAGAAAATGCATCCAATGGAACTGGTAGATAGAAATATCTTTGGAATGTGGCAAGGGCTTGATGCTGTTAGATGTGCAAGACCAAATATTTCGCCTCGGGCAAGTGGGCATATTGTTGAAATCATTGAAGCAGTTAAAAAGATGATTGATAATGGTTTTGCATACGAACTTGATGGTAACATATATTGTGATGTATCAAAAATTAAAGATTATGGAATTCTAAGTGGTAATACCACAGAAAAACTTAGTGCTGGTGCAAGAATTAAATCTGATGAAAGAAAACACACTCCATATGATTTTGCTGTTTGGAAAAAAGCACAAAAAAACAGTGTTCTAAAATGGAACAGCCCTTGGGGTATGGGATATCCAGGTTGGCACATTGAATGTTCGGTTATGAGCACAAAATATCTTGGACAAACTTTTGATATACATGGTGGAGGCAGAGAACTTGCTTTTCCACACCACGAAAATGAAATTGCTCAAAACATGGCACTTTGCGGAAAACAACCTGCAAAATATTGGGTGCACACTGGCATGCTTAACGCAAGTGATGGCACAAAGATGAGCAAATCTAAGGGGAACTATGTAACAGTTGAGGATGCTTTGAAAAAATATGGCGCTGTAAAACTAAGGTGGCTTGTTGCTTTTGCACACTATCGTGCTCCAATAACTTTTTCGGATAATCTTTTTGTGCAAATCGGCAAGGAATATGAAAGGCTGGAAAACTTTATTCATAATCTAAAAACAGGTGTAAAGGAAAGTTTTAGTCAAGACCTAGAAAACGAACTTGAAACTTTAAAACAAAACTTCACAGCTCAAATGGATGACGATTTTAACACAGCAAATGCTTTGGCGGAAATTTTCAATTTTGTAAAAAATGCAAACGTTATAATTGCAAAAGATGAATACAATGCAAAAAATGTTCAAAATATTTTGAAATTTTTTGAAAAAATGAATTCAGTTTTCAAAGTTTTTGATTTTCTTGAAGAAAAACAGAAAAAAACAGACTTAACAGCAGAGGTTGAAAAATTGATAGAACTTCGCAATGCATACAGACAAAACAAAGATTTTGAAAAGGCAGATGAAATTAAAAAACAAATTTTGTCTTTGGGTGCGGAAATAACAGACAACAAAGATGGAACAACAACATTTAGAATAAAATAATGGAGAAAAAAATGGAAAGAAGAATTCTTGTTGCAATAATTGGTAATGCTGCTTGTTGGTATGAAAATTGCAGTGAAGCAGACAGAAAAAAATGGGACCTAGCATATGACCTTGGAAAAACGCTTATTGATAATGGCTATCGCATTTTGACAGGTGGAGGCAGGGGAGTTATGCGTGCAGTTATGGCAGGTGCTCATGCAAGCGATAACTATCGTGAGGGAGATACAATTGCCATTGCACCTTCCTATGATGAAAACAATGTCAACGACTTTGCAGATATTGTTATAGCAACAGGGCTTGATGGTTTTCGTGATAACATTGTTGCAAACTGTCCAGTTGTTGTGGCTGTTGGAGGCGGAAGTGGAACACTGAGAGAAATTAGTTCCGCTTGGAAACAGGCAAGACTTTTAATCGGATACACCAATGTTGAGGGGTGGAGTGCAAAAGTTGCGGGAAAACCACTTGATTCTAATGGAAGATATTCTTTTAAAGAAGATAAAATCTGGCCAGTGGAAAACGCACAACAGGTTGTAGATATAATTAAAAAATGGTCTAAAAAATATGATAAATGCCTTGGTAGCATTCAGGTTGGAGGAACATCTTTTATCCAAAAGAAAAAATCCAACTGGGTGGGCCCAATTAAAACCACAAAGATTCCAAAATGGAAAGATTAAAATTTAATTGCTTGTAATAAAAGCAATTTTTTTTATTTAAAATATTTTACATATTAAAGTTTAGATTTTAGATAAGTTTAACAATTTTAAAGCGTAAGAAATTTTGTATATTTTTAAGCATTTTATGATTAAAAGTATGCATTTTAAAAATTGTTTTAAAATTTTATTAACTGAAAAAATAAAAATCAAATTATAATTTTATAACAATAAAATTTTAAGCAAATGGTTTAAAAATAAATTTTTTTGCTAATAATTTAACTATGAAAAAATTTATTGCATTAATAATTGTTTGTCTTGCTCTGTTTATGGTTAAAACACCATATTCTCTTGCTGATGTTTCTAGCGCTTTTTGTGCAACACATACATTCTATACAACATCAAAGGTGTTTGATAGCCGTATTGATGTGATTCAAAGTGGTAATGGTTATCTTATCAGTTGTAACAGCAAAATTGCAGACGAAATATATAAAAAAATTGATAAAGATAAACTGCAAGGTGAAAGTTTTTGCTTTCAGGGTGAAATTATTAATGTAAACGAAATTTTATATAATCTTAATGCTGTTATTATAAAAAAAGAACAAGTTGAAGATATTGTTATTGTTTATGCCTATACTTTTAAACTGGAAAACTATTTATGGATAGACAGTCAAAAGGTAAACATTCAAATTGCATATAATGATGGAAAAGTTACTGTTGGCACACCTTTAATTCTTGGAAGTTATTAAATTTTGCACTTTTTACACCATTTTTTATAAAAATTTAAGAATTTTTTGTTTAAAATTTCACAACTTGGCAAATATTTT
>CASEYA010000004.1 GCA_949291975.1 uncultured Christensenella sp. | reverse complement strand
CTGTCAAGTGCTTTTGAGGCATCTTCATTGGTTTTAACCTTTGGCATTGATTTTTCAAAACTTTGCATTTTTGAATCTTTATCAAGGTTGAAGAATGTTGTAATATCTCCTTTCCAGAAAAGTGGAACCTCGCCCAAAGGACCATTACGATGTTTTGCTATGGAAAGTTCCATGATTGAATCTGCACCCCTTACATCTTCTTCGTCATCAGTTTCTGGTTTTGAAATAAACATAACAATATCTGCATCTTGCTCAATTGCACCACTTTCACGAAGGTCACTCAAAATTGGACGACGGTCTTTGCCTTTTCTGCTTTCAATAGCACGGCTTAACTGACTTAAAACCAAAACTGGAACATTAAGTTCTTTTGCTAATATTTTCAAATTTCTTGAAATTTCACTAACTTCTGCCTGACGGCTTTCAATTCTCTTTCCTGAACTCATCAGTTGCAGATAGTCAATCATAACAAAATCAAGACCTTTTTCCCTTTGAATACGGCGACATTTGCTTAGTATTGCTCCTGCGGTATTCATTGAAGAATCGTCTATGAATATGCGTGCTTCACTTAGATTTTTAACCTGTTCAAAAAGTCGGCGCCACTCTTTGTCATCAAGTTCAGCTTTTAAAGCACGCTCCATGCTAACCCTTGAAGCAGAACAAAGCGCACGCTGAGCAAGTTGAACTCGTGGCATTTCAAGTGAAAAGACAGCACAACTTTTCTTTTCTTTTAATGCAATATTTAAAACAATGTTCATTGCAAGCGAGGTTTTTCCAACACCTGGACGAGCAGCAAGCAAAATTAGGTCGCTGTTTTGAAGCCCGTTGGTAATTCGGTCTAGTGCAGCAAAACCAGTTGAAAGTCCTTGAAGTGCCTCAGGGTTTTTCACAAGTTTGTTAAACTTATCAATAACCTCGGTTAGACTGCCTTTTATGTGTTCAAGTTTGCTTTTATCATTTTTCTCGGCAACTCCATAGATTTCGCTTTCGGCAAAAGCAAGCACATTTTCACTGCTGTCGGCATCATAGGCCTTATCAATGATTTTCTGGCTGGAACTTATAAGTTTTCTAAGTGTTGAATTTCGCTTTACAATGTTCATATATTGAACAAAATTTGCCGCACTTGGAACAATGTTTGTAAGGCTGGAAATATAACTTAACCCTCCAACACTCTCCAAAAGTCCACTTCGTTCAAGTTCATCTGGCAAAGAAACATAGTCAATGGTCTGCCCCGCAAGAAACAAATTCTGCATTGCACTGAAAATGCTTTTGTGCGAATCGGTATAGAAATCGTCCACTGTCATTTCGTTTAAAATGGTAACAGGCGCATCTTGGTCAATAAGAACACAACCAAGCACTGCTTGTTCTGCTTCAAGGCTGTGTGGAAGTTTTCTTGGTGCAATTTCTTTTGGCATTATGTTCACCTTCTTGTTTTATTTTTCTAGATTATGTTATTTTTTTCTTCTTTTGTTTTTTGGATAGTTCTTTTTGATTTTTGTAATCTTTTTGACCTGTGGCTCTTCTTGCTGATTTTCTTGTTCTTGTTTTTCTTCAAAACTTTGTTGGCGTGCCTTTATTGCTTCGTCTTCTTTCTGCTTTACAAATTCTTCACGCTTTTTGGCTGTTTTTTGCCTGATTAAATATGCAACATACAGCGTGATAACATAGATTGCAATTAAGACAAGACAATTTATAGCAATTAAAACAGGCATAGACAAAATGTTATGAAGCAAAACATTAATTGCCACAAGAACCGGAATGGCCACCAAAACGGCAATTCCATATTTTTTTGCATAACTGTTAAGTTCTTTTCTGGTCATCTTATTCTCCCATTTTCAAACATTGTATCACAAAAAAAACTCTTTTGCTATACTTTTTTGAAAATTTTAAAAATTCTTTTGTCTAAAAACTTTTTCTATAAACTATATTAATACCTTATCAAAACAATTAAAAAGTGCCTAAACAAACAAAAAACCCCCAAATAAAGCCTTTAACACCTTGACTTTTCTGCTTTAAAAGGTTAAAATTGTGTGTTAACTTATTATTTACATCTGTTAAGTTATCTAATTAGCACAAAAGGAGATTTTTAAAATGCATTGGGCAGATGAAATAGCACAGAAACTTGTTGAAAAGCATCCAGACCTTGACTGTTTTACATGTGCAAGTGGAATAAGTCCGTCTGGACCTGTTCACATGGGAAATTTAAGGGAGGTAATCACAACCTTTTTTGTGGCAAAAGCTTTGCGTGATTTGGGCAAAAAGGTGAGATTTATTTACAGTTGGGATGATTATGACCGTCTTAGAAAAGTGCCAAATGGAGTTGATGAAAGCTTTTCAAAATATATTGGAATGCCATATACCAGCATTCCAGACCCGTTTGGATGTCATAAAAGCTATGCTGAACACTTTGAAGCACCATTTTTAGATGCCTTAAAAGAACTTGGAATTGAAGTTGAATTTTTATATCAAACCCAACATTATACTGCTGGAGATTATGCTGATAATATTATTGAAGCAATACAAAAACGCAAAGAAATCTATGACATTCAATACAGTTTTAAAACTCAAGAAGCAAATGAAGATGACCGAGAACATTATTATCCAATTAACATCTATTGTGAAAAATGTGGCAAAGACACAACAACGGTAACTTCGCAAAATGAAGATGCCACCGTGCTTGAATATTCTTGCAAGTGCGGACATCAAGGAAAAATTGATTTGCACAAAAACCATAACTGCAAACTTCCTTGGAAGGTTGATTGGCCAATGCGTTGGCGAGCAGAAGGTGTTGTTTTTGAACCTGGTGGCAGAGACCATTCTAGTGAAGGTGGCAGTTATCAAGTATCCAGTGTGATTGCTCGCAAAATTTTTGGAATTGAACCACCAACCTATCAGATGTATGATTTTGTGCGACTGAAAGGACAAACCACAAAAATCAGTAGCAGTAAAGGAACAGAAATGCTTCCTGAAATTATGCTAAAAGTATATTCTCCTGAAATCATACTTTGGCTGTATACCAGATTTTTGCCAGAGAAATCATTTGACCTTGCACTAGACAGTGATGTTTTGCGAGTTTATCACGAGTTTGACAGAATGTATGAAAAATATCGCAATGGTTCGGCTGATGAAATTGAAAAGCGCATCATGGAACTTTCTTTGGCTGGCAGGCCAGCAGATTTTGAGCCTGTTTCGGCAAGTTTGATTGCATCATTTGCCCCTATTGTTAACTTTGACATTGAACTTTTGGTTGAAGTAATGAACAAGTGTGGTGAAAATGTGACTGTTGAGCGTGTGAAAGACCGATTTGAACGCATTAAATATTGGATGGAGCACTATTGCCCAGAACAAATTGTTCACCTTTTACCAGACAAGAATGTTGAATATTATAACAGCCTTAGTGATGAACAAAAAAGTTGGGTGCGGGAACTTGAAAACGCAATGCAAAAAGAAATGAGCATTGAAGAAATGCAAACTCTGCTTTATGACATTCCAAAAATTAACGGTCAACCAGACAAAGCAAGACAAAAACTGTTTTTTGAAACTGTTTATAACCTTTTGATTGGACAAGAAAAAGGACCAAGGCTTTATCTGTTCTTAACCGCTGTTGACCGAAAACAAATTTTGAAACTTTTAGATTTTTAAGTAAAATATTAAGAATTTGCACTGAAAATAACAAAATTTTTTAAAATTTAAGCAAAAATTTTTGCAATTAATAAAAAATTTAAATAATTAATGAAAATAAAATTGGAGCAATTATGATTGATATAAATTTAATTAGAAACAACCGTGAACTTGTAAAAGAGAACATCAAAAAGAAATTTCAAGACCACAAGTTAAAACTTGTTGATGAAATTTTTGAAGAGGACAAAAAAGCAAAAGATTTAAAACAGCAGATAGACAGTCTTAGATATAGTCGAAATACTTTAAGCGACAAAATTGGTTCTCTTATGCGTGAGGGCAACAAACAAGAAGCGGAAAACATAAAGAATGAAGTTAAAAACACAAACCAAAAAATTGAAGAACTTGAAAGTGAATATAACAATCTTGAAGAAAGCATAAAAGAAAAAATGATGGTCATTCCAAACATCATGGCAGATGATGTTCCAATTGGCAAAGATGACAGCGAAAATGTTGAAAGAGAACAATTTTTAAAACAAACGGAATATCCATATGAAGTGCCATATCATGTTGAAATAATGGAAAAGATTGGCGGACTGGACATAGACAGTGCAAGAAAAACTTCTGGACAAGGTTTTTATTATCTAACTGGCGACCTTGCAAGACTTCACTCTGCTTGCCTAAGTTATGCTCGTGACTTCATGATTGACCACGGGTTCACATACGTTATTCCCCCTTTTATGATTAGAAGTGATGTTGTAAAAGGCGTTATGAGTTTTGAAGAAATGGATGCCATGATGTATAAGATTGAGGGTGAAGACCTTTATCTTATTGGCACAAGTGAACACAGCATGATTGGAAGATTCGCAGACACCATATTAGACGAAAAAGAAATGCCACTTTGTCTTACCAGTTACTCCCCTTGTTTCAGAAAGGAAAAAGGCGCACACGGAATTGAAGAAAGAGGAACATATCGTGTTCATCAATTTGAGAAGCAAGAGATGATTGTAATTTGTAAGCCAGAAGAAAGCAAAATGTGGTATGACAAACTTTGGAGGTTAACCGTTGATATGTTTGTTAGCCTTGAAATTCCTGTTAGAACACTTGAATGTTGTTCTGGCGACCTTGCGGACTTAAAATATAAAAGTGTTGATGTTGAGG
>CASEYA010000003.1 GCA_949291975.1 uncultured Christensenella sp. | reverse complement strand
CTGAGATTGCTGAAGAAATCGAGGATACAAACATTAAAAAGGTTTACAATTATTCAGATATTTTTGAATAAATAAAAAGATATTAACTAAATTGGTTTGTAAGCTTCACTAATTTTAATTAAGCAATTTTGCAACTAAAAAAGAGTTATACATTTTCAGTATAACTCTTTTTTAGTTATTTTACTAGCTTCAAAGTTTATTAACTTTCTAGTGTATAGGTTATTTCAATTATTTAATAATTTTAGAAACAACACCAGAACCAACTGTTCTTCCACCTTCACGAATTGCAAAACGAAGTCCTTCTTCAATTGCAATTGGAGTGATAAGCTCAACAGTCATTTCAACGTTGTCACCTGGCATAACAAGTTCAACACCTTCTGGAAGTGTGATTGTTCCAGTTACATCAGTTGTTCTGAAGTAGAATTGTGGACGGTAACCAGATACAAATGGTGTGCTTCTTCCACCCTCTTCCTTCTTCAATACATATACACTTGCTGTGAATTGAGTGTGTGGTGTAATTGATTTAGGAGCACAGATAACTTGACCTCTTTGAATGTCCTTTCTTTCAATTCCACGAAGAAGAACACCAATGTTGTCTCCTGCTTGTGCTTGGTCAAGAAGTTTCTTGAACATTTCAACACCAGTGATAACTGTTGTCTTGGTTGGTCCCATTCCAACGATTTCAACTGTGTCTCCATTTTTAACAACTCCTCTCTCAACACGACCAGTTGCAACTGTTCCACGACCTGTAATTGTAAATACATCTTCAACAGGCATCAAGAATGGTTTGTCAACTGCACGAACTGGGTCTTTGAAGTAATTGTCAATTGCATCCATAAGTTCAAAAATGCATTTGCTGTCTTCACCGTCAACATTACCTTTTGTTGCAGCTTCCAAAGCTTTTACTGCAGAACCAAAGATGATTGGTGTGTTTTCACCATCGAAACCATATTCTGTTAAAAGGTCACGAAGTTCCATCTCAACAAGTTCCAAAAGTTCGTCTTTGTCTGCTGGTGGAAGTTGGTCAACTTTGTTTACGAATACAACAATTGAAGGCACACCAACTTGACGAGCAAGAAGGATGTGTTCACGAGTTTGAGGCATAACACCGTCAGTTGCAGCAACTACAAGAATTGCTCCGTCCATTTGTGCAGCACCAGTAATCATGTTTTTAACATAGTCTGCGTGTCCTGGGCAGTCAACGTGAGCGTAGTGACGTTTTGCTGTTTCATATTCAACGTGACTTGTGTTGATTGTAATTCCTCTTTCTCTCTCTTCTTTTGTGTTGTCAATAGAAGCATAGTCTCTTGCCTGAGCAAGACCTTTTGCTGCAAGTGTTGATGTGATTGCAGCAGTTAAGGTTGTTTTACCGTGGTCAACGTGTCCGATTGTACCAAGGTTAAAGTGTGGTTTAGTTCTTTCGAATTTAGCTTTTGCCATAATTAATTATCTCCTTATTTTATTTTTATTTTAATTAGTCAGCTTTTGTGCGTTGTCCAACAATCTTGTCTGCTATGAATTTTGGAACTTCTTCATAGTGTGAAAGTTCCATCATGAAGATTCCTCTTCCCTGAGTTAAGCTACGCAAATCGGTTGCATAACCAAACATTTCAGCAAGTGGAACAATTGCATTGATGGTTTGTTGTCCGTTTTTAAGGTCCATATCACGAAGTTGTCCACGACGACGGTTGATGTCGCCCATTACATCTCCAAGATATTCTTCTGGAACTTCAACTTGAACTTTCATCATTGGTTCAAGTAAAACTGGGTTTGCATTCTTTGCGGCTTCCTTAAAAGCCATACTTCCTGCAATCTTGAACGCCATTTCACTGGAGTCAACTTCGTGATAACTTCCGTCTACCAAAGTTACTCTGAAGTCTACCATTTCATAGCCTGCAACAACACCGTTTTGTCTTGCCTCGTTGATTCCATCATTGATTGGTCCAATAAATTCTTTTGGAATTGCACCACCAACAATTTTATCAACAAATTCATATCCCTTGCCCGGTTCAAGTGGTTCCATCTCAATAATACAGTGACCATATTGTCCCTTACCACCAGACTGACGGATATATTTTCCTTCTTGTCTGGTTTTTGAGCGAATGGTTTCCTTGTATGCAACCTGAGGTTTTCCAACATTAACATCAACCCCAAATTCTCTTACAAGTCTATCTCTATATATATCAAGGTGAAGTTCACCCATTCCGGCAATAATTGTTTGACCAGTTTCTTGGTCGGTATATGTTTTAAATGATGGGTCTTCTTCTACAAAACGAAGAAGTGCTTGAACCATCTTTTCCTGTGATTGCTTGTTCTTTGGCTCAATTGCAATTTTAATTACTGGGTCTGGGAAGTTAATACTTTCCAAAATAATTGGTGCCTTTTCATCACAAAGGGTATCTCCTGTTGTGGTGTCTTTAAGACCAACAATTGCTGCAATATCACCCGTTCTAACTTCGTTTATCTCTTGTCTTTCATTACTGTGCATTCTAATAAGTCTTGCAACTCTTTCCTTCTTTCCCTTGGTTGAGTTATAAACATAACTTCCACTTTCAAGAACTCCGCTGTATACACGGAAATATGTTAACTTTCCATATGGGTCTGTTACAACCTTGAATGCAAGTGCACTGAAAGGTTCGTCATCGCTTGGCTTTCTTTCTGCCTCTTGTCCATTTGCAAGCACTCCTTTAATTGCTGGAATGTCAAGTGGGTTTGGCATAAAGTCTACAATTGCATCAAGCAATTTTTGAACACCCTTGTTTTTATAACTTGAACCACAAACAACTGGGTTAAGTTTTAATTCAACAGTTCCCTTTCGAAGTCCTGCACGAATTTCGTCTTTTGTTAACTCCTCTCCTCCAAGGAATTTTTCCAAAAGAGCATCATCAACTTCGGCAACAGCTTCCACCATTGCGTCGTGATATTTTTTAGCATCTGCCTTCATGTTTTCAGGAATATCAACAATTTCCATTTCTTTGCCAAGGTCATCTTTATAGATAACTGCATTCATTTCAATTAGGTCAATAATTCCTTTAAAATCTTCTGCATGTCCAATTGGCAGTTGAATTGGAACAGCATTTGCATTAAGACGGTCTTTCATCATTTTTATAACACGATAAAAGTCTGCGCCGTTCATGTCCATTTTGTTGATATATGCCATTCTTGGAACGCCATATTTGTTTGCCTGTCTCCAAACGGTTTCACTTTGTGGTTGAACTCCACCACGAGCACAGAAAACTGCAACCGCTCCGTCAAGAACCTTCAAACTTCTTTCAACTTCTATGGTAAAGTCAACGTGTCCTGGGGTGTCAATGATGTTAATTTGACAATCTTTCCATCTTGTTGTTGTTGCGGCAGATGTGATTGTTATTCCTCTTTCCTGTTCTTGAACCATCCAGTCCATAACAGCAGCACCCTCGTGAACTTCACCAAGTTTGTGCGTTTTGCCTGTGTAGTATAAAATACGCTCGGTTGTTGTGGTCTTACCTGCATCAATGTGTGCCATAATTCCAATGTTGCGAATTTTATCTAGTGCAAATGTTCTTGCCATTTCTTATCTTTATCTCCTTATTTTTAATACTTAAAGTGTGCAAACGCCTTGTTTGCTTCTGCCATTCTGTGAACTTCGTCTTTACGCTTAATTGCTCCGCCTGTGTTGTTAAAGGCATCCAAAAGTTCTCCAGCAAGTCTGTTTTCCATTCCACGCTCTCCACGCTTTTTAGCAAACAGAACAAGCCAACGAATTGCAAGTGTCTGACGACGAGCAGGTCTAACCTCAACTGGAACTTGATATGTTGCACCACCAACCTTTCTTGGTTTTGTTTCAACAAGTGGCATTACATTTTCAAGAACCTTATCTAACGCTTCAAGCGCACCAGTTTGAGTTTTATCTGCAAGAATATCAAGTGCATCGTAAACAATGTTTTGTCCAATGCCCTTCTTACCATCAAGCATAACTTGGTTGATAAGTTTTGCAACAACAAGACTTTGATATTTTGGGTCTGGCAAAACCTTTCTAACTGGTGCCGCATTTCTTCTTGACATATTGTTTTCTCCTTTTAACTAGAATTTCTTCTTTTTCTTTATATATTAATGTTAAACTAAGACTTCTTTTCTTTCTTAGCGCCATATTTGCTTCGGCCTTGATTACGCTTTGCTGTTCCTGCTGTGTCAAGCACACCACGGATAACATGATAGCGCACACCGATTAGGTCTGGAACACGACCACCACGAACAAGCACAACAGAGTGCTCTTGCAAATTGTGGCCAATGCCTGGAATATACATGGTGCTTTCTTGTCCATTGCTTAAACGAACTTTTGCAATTTTACGAAGCGCAGAGTTTGGCTTCTTTGGTGTTGTTGTTGTAACAAGCACACAAACACCACGCTTTTGCGGACAACCATCAAGAAGTGGAGATTTTGTCTTCTTCACTTTATCCTTACGACCGTGTTTTATCAATTGATTGATAGTTGGCATTTCATCCTCCTCTGATTTCTTTTGGAAATTCAAACAACCCTTTATGAAGTTCCATTGCCAAAAGAAAAACAAGCGTTGTTTTTACTTTTAGCCATCTTTCAAAAGCGACACACTCATAACGCAATTGAAAGGCTTTTTTAAAGACTTTTTTCATAGGTCTAAAAAAAACGGCTACAAAGCAAAGTTTGTAGTGTGATGATTTTATCAAAAAAAAAGGGTAATGTCAACAATTTTTATGAATTTTTTAGAACACTTATTGACAAAATTTCCATAAAACTGAAATGTGGAAGAACAAAACAATGGCTGATAATTATTTTATTTAACAAAATTTTTCTTTTTGTTTAACACATTTTAAAATTAGATGCAAAGTTTTTGAAATTTTACCATAATAGATAAGAAACCACAGCACAAAAAGATGTGAAATCTTAAATAGAAAATAGATAAAAATTTTTTAGCATAAAACATTTGTCTTTTTGTGTCAAAAGGTCATTTTTTATATTTATTCATTATAAATTTAGAACATAAAAACAATAACTTTCAAAAAGCATTTTATTCACAATAATTATCAACTTATGCACATTGCATATTTATAAAATTTTATGAATATTTATCAAAATTTTGTATAAATAAGCAATTTTTTGTATATTTAATCAAAAATTAGGCAAGTTATCCACATTTTTAAAAAGTTATCCACACCCACTTTTGCAAAATTTCATTTTTTTAAAAAATTCATGACATGGTTTTTGAACAATTTTGCGCATATTTAAGTGGTGTTTTTCACACTTTTTCGGGGTTTTAAAACATATGTGCTAAATTGTTAATCTTCTAAATAAATTAAAATAAAAAATTGTTTCAAAATATAAAAAACACCAAAGTTGATTGTAATTAAAAATATGCTTTACTTTTGTGGAAAATTATCAATACTTTACTTCTGCGAAAACAGTGTTTCTCTGTTAAAATTTTAAATGTTTTATGCTGAAGTTTTAAAATAAACAAGTTAAATTATTTTTAAACAGAAATAAATTAAAAAAAGAATTCCACTTTTTAGCAGTAAAACTCTTTTTATAATTAGTTTTAAAAGTTATGGACTAACCTTTCTTTTTTATATTAAAAGTGTGCGCTATTTTGTGAATAACACCTTTTTAATTGGTATATTTTTATTCATTTGAAAAAAGGAAGTTATATATATCTTGCAAAATGCCT
>CASEYA010000002.1 GCA_949291975.1 uncultured Christensenella sp. | reverse complement strand
CCTGAAACAGAAGAGTTGGTGGATATTTTGATTAAAAAATGGAAAACAAGGGTAACCCCTGAAACGCACATTCTGGACCTTTGCTGTGGCAGTGGTTGCATTGGCATTGCTCTTCAAAAAGCACTGGGATGCGAGGTAACCTGCGCCGACATAAGCGAGATTTGCTGTGAAATAACCAAAAAGAACGCAAAGGCAAACGGAACCAAAATTACAGTTGTTCAAAGTGATATGTTTTCAAACATCTCACAAAAGTTTGACTTGATTGTTTCTAACCCGCCTTATGTTCCAACAAAGATAATTTCTTCTCTTGATGACAGTGTGAAAAACTTTGAACCTCACCTTGCTCTTGACGGAAAAGAAGACGGACTGTATTTTTATCGCATAATTGCAAACCAAGGTTTTAAATTCTTAAAAAATGGCGGAGAACTTGCTCTTGAAATTGGCGAGTTTGAACCAATTGAAATTATGCTGAAAAAATATTTTAAAGACATAACTATGCAGAAAGATTATTTTAATCTTCCACGCATGATATTTGCAACACTAAAATAAAATTTTATTATTCACTTTTTATAAAAGTAATTTTATTGTTTTACATTAAAAAAATCTATTTTTGCAAAAAAATTACAGAAAAAACACAAATTTTTATGCAAAAATGCGTTAAAAAACGTAAATTTAAAAAATTTACTAAAAATTTATCAACAAAAATTATACACTTATTAACAAAAGGAGTTAGAAAAAATGATTGAAAAACTTAGAGATTTTTACGAACGCTATCAAGAAATTTTGCAAGAATGTTGCAAACCCGAAGTGATTGCAGACATTCAAAAATGGCAAAAGTTAAACAAAGAGCAAAGCGACCTAGAAGAATATGCAAACCTTTATGAAAGATATGAAAGCTTGACACACAACATTAAAAGTGCAAAGGAAGTTCTTTCTTCTAATGACGAAGAACTTAAAAGCATTGCTGAAAGCGAAATTGAAGAAAACACAGCAAAACTGGAAAAACTGGAACAAGAAATCAAAATTGCTCTTCTGCCAAAAGACAGCAAAGATGACAGCAAAACTGTGATTATTGAAGTGCGAAGTGGTGCTGGCGGAGACGAGTCAAGTTTGTTTGGGGCTGAACTTTTTAATATGTATAAAAAATATGCTGAAAAACACGGCTGGAAAGTTGAAGTAACTGAATACAGTGAAACTGAAGTTGGCGGAATTAGACAAGCAGTTATGATTATAAACGGCAAAGGGGCATATAAACGCTTGAAATTTGAAAGTGGTGTTCATCGTGTTCAGCGTGTGCCAGAGACCGAAAGTGGTGGGCGTGTGCACACCAGCACTGTTACTGTTGCCGTGCTTCCTGAAATTGAAGAAGCGCATTTTGAAATTGATGAAAAAGATTTGCACACCGACACCTTTCGAAGCACGGGCTGTGGCGGACAAGGAGTTAACACCACAGACTCGGCTGTGCGCCTGACACACATTCCAACAGGAATTGTGGTAACCTGCCAAGACGAGCGCAGTCAAATTAAAAACAGAGAAAAAGCACTTTCTATTTTGAAGGCAAAACTTCAAGACATGGCAGAGCAAAAAGCAATCAGTGAGCATCAACAGGAACGCAAAATGCAGGTTGGAACTGGCGACCGCAGTGAGCGCATTAGAACCTATAACTTCCCACAAGGGCGTGTTACTGACCACCGCATTGGGCTTTCACTTTTTAACATAAACGAATTTATGATGGGCGACATTGACGAAATGCTTGACGCACTTCATGCCGAAGACCAAAAAATCAAGTTGGAAAACTTGCAAAACTAAAAAACATTAAGACTTGATGATAATTTTTTTTTAAATTTATAAATGATATTAAATCAATAAAATAAATATTAAAATTAAAAAATTTTAAAACATAATTTTTTCATTTTTATAACAAAAAAAGAGCCACAAAAGTGGTTCTTTTCTATTTTAAGTCTTTTGGTTTATCTGATTGTCTTGTGCCAGAAGATAATTTATCAGCATTTTTTAGTGCATGCTTGATTTGCATTCTTATAAACTGCCTTTCTTGTTCGTCAACAGTATCAATTAAATCTTGCGTCTCTTCTGGTGGAACTTGATAGTATGTTGACAGAATATCATTTAAAATCATGATTGGTTGTTTTACTTCTTGCTTTTCATCAATTTCTGCAATATGTTTTAAAACAGTAAAAGGGTCATAATTCACATATTTTTTGCCCGCTGACAAAATTTCACCAAGACGCTCGCTTGTGAATTCCCAAATGTCATTATATGGGTCAAGAAAATATTTAACCTGCAAATCATAGAGTAATGCTGGGTTATCCTGCTCTTCTGCGGTTAAAGTTGCAAGTTTTCTCTTGCCACTTTGCACCAAATTTGCTACCTTGTGTTCATTTAAAGACATAAAAACTCCTTAAAGTTCTTCCATTAAATCTGGTTCAGTTTGAGAAAGTTCATATTCTTGCTCAGCTTGATGTTTTGTCTCTTCTTTTACTTCTTCATATAGTGTTGGAACAACTGAGTTATACTGTTTAAGTCCAGTTCCTGCTGGAATAAGTTTTCCGATGATAACATTTTCTTTAAGTCCAACAAGGTGGTCAACCTTACCCTTCATTGCTGCTTCGGTAAGCACTCTGCTTGACTCTTGGAAAGATGCAGCAGACAAGAATGAAGATACTGCAAGGCTGGACTTTGTTAAACCAAGAAGAATTCTCTTTGCAATTGCAGGTTCTTTGCCTTCTTGAACTGCTTTGAGGTTCATTTCTTCATAGTCTGTGATGTCCATGGTGTCCCCTGGAATCATATCTGTTTCGCCAGCACTTTCAATCTTAACCTTTCTAAGCATGCAACGAATAATAATTTCAACATGCTTTGGTTCAAGGTCAACACCTTCTGCCTTATATACTTGCAAAACTTCTTTCAAAATATATTCCTGAACATCTTTAAGACCTCTGGTTCTTAAAATGTCTTGTGGGTAAAGGCTACCTTCGGTAAGAGGTGTTCCACTTTCAACCTCATCACCTGTTTTAATACGGCAATATGAACGAGCAGGAAGAAGATAGGAAACATCGCCCTCTTTGGTGTGAACAGTTACTTCTTTTCTCTTATCTATATCACGAACAGTAACCTTTCCTGCAACCTCGCTTACAATTGCTGCGTCGTTTGGTCGTCTTGCTTCAAACAGTTCTTCAACACGAGGAAGACCTTGGGTGATGTCGGCAGCAACCGCAATACCACTGGTATGCTTGGTTCTCATGGTAAGCTGAGTTCCCGGTTCACCAATTGATTGTGCTGCAACAACTCCCACAGCATCTCCAACATCAACCATGTCGTTACAAACAAGGTTTCGACCATAACATTTTGCACAAACACCGTTTTTGCTTCTACAAGTTAAAAGTGTTCTGATATTTACTGATGTAATTCCTGCATCAATAATTTGTTTTGCGTGGCTTGGTCTTATCATTTCGCCACCCTTAACAATTACTTCATTTGTCTTAGGATTAATTACATCCTCAACCGCAACACGTCCCAAAATTCTATCTTCAAGACTGGAAATAACTTGGTCGCCATAGCGAATTTCAGACACAACCATTCCCTTTGGTTTTTCGCCTGCTGCCTCAAAACAGTCTTCTTCGGTTATAACAACTCCGTGTGCAATATCAACAAGACGTCTTGTAAGGTATCCAGCATCAGCTGTTTTAAGTGCGGTGTCGGCAAGACCTTTTCGTCCACCACGAGCAGACATGAAGTATTCTAGTGAACTAAGTCCTTCACGGTAGGAAGATAGCACTGGAATATCAATTTTTTGACCAGCAGTGTTTGCAATAATTCCACGAATACCACAAAGCTGGTTAATCTGGTCTTCATTACCACGAGCCTTAGAAGCAACAATAACTTTCAGTGGGTTAAATTCGTCAAGGTCTGCAACAACGCATGATTTAACCTTTCCTGTTGCTTCGTTCCAAAGTTCAACGTTTTTGTTAACTTTTTCGTCACGAGTGATAAGTCCACGACCATAAAGTTTTTCGTTTTGTGCTGTAAGTTCTTTGTATTCAGCCAAAATTTTGCCTTTTTCTTCTGGAATTTTCATATCAAACACATTCATTGTAATTCCAGCAAGTGTTGAATATTTGAAACCAAGTTCTTTTACTGCATCCACCATTTTTGCTGTTTCGGTAGTTCCAAGCAAATTATAGGTTTTTGCCAAGATGCCTTCCATTTTACCTTTTGTAACAGGGAAGTCAATCTCATATTTTAAAATTTCCTCTTTCTTTGTGCGGTCAACATATCCAAGATTTTGTGGAATGCATTCGTTAAACAAAATTCTTCCAACAGTGGTTGCAACTCTGCCTGTGACCACCTCACCATTTAACACTGCTTTTCTGCGAACAAAAATTGGCGATTGAATGTGAAGTTTTTTGTCTTGATATGCCATAATTGCTTCGTCTTCATCAATGAAAAGTTCATTTTCACCTGCCATGCCATGTCTTATGGTAGTCATGTAGAAAATTCCAAGAGCAACATCGTGGTGAGCCTCAATAATTGGCTTACCAGTTGCAGGTTTAAGAATGTTGTTGCTTGCAAGCATAAGCATGCGTGCCTCTGTTCTTGCTTCAATTGAAAGTGGCACATGAATTGCCATGGTGTCACCGTCAAAGTCTGCGTTAAATCCCGGACAAACCAGTGGATGAAGTTTTATTGCACGACCTTCTACAAGCACAGGTTCAAACGCTTGAAGGCTGAGTCTGTGAAGGGTTGGTGCACGGTCAAGAATTACTGGGTGGTCTTTGATTACATGTTCCAAAATATCCCAAACTTCTGTCTTTTCACGCTCAACCATACGCTTTGCGCTCTTTACATTTTGCGTGAAGTTAAGTTCAACAAGTTTTCTCATTACAAATG
>CASEYA010000001.1 GCA_949291975.1 uncultured Christensenella sp. | reverse complement strand
TAAATATTTGTTAATCTGCCATTTATTTTGATTAAAAAACAAAATTTAGGCAAGGATTTTTTGTGGAGGTATTTTTATGAATCCATTTGAAGTTAAAACAAAAGAAATTGATAAATACTTTATGAATTGGGCGAAAATGTATGCAAAACCCTATGATAAAGAAAAAGTTGACCCATTCACAAAAGTGCGTGTAATTTTAATGAACGGAACAGAGTTTGAATCAAACTGGTTTTTACACCAATTTTCAAGACATTGTGACGAGCCAGAACTCAAAAAACAAATTGCAATTGTGCGTGCACAAGAGCAACAACAGCAAAAGCGAATTGCAAGCCTTAAACCAAAAGACGAAAATATGCTTGAAACAACAATTGCCTATGAACAACTTGCAATTGAACTAACTGCAATTTTGGCAAAAAATGAAAAAAATCAAGACAATCTCAGTGCGCTTAATTTTGCTCTGCTTGAAGACTTTGACCACCTCTATCGCTTTGCTAATCTTTTAAAAATGGACTATGGCATTGAATCGGAATTTTTGGTGGGCAAATTTACCGAAATCATGCCAGGGCGTCCAACAATTTCTGAACATCGCTATCCAACTGATAATGTTAAGCGCTCATTAGATAACAGCACCGCAGACCCACAATCTGTTTTGATTTCCAACATCATAACAGCAGCAGAACAACAAACCATGAATTTTTATATGAATCTTGCAAACTTTTATCCAAACGATTATGGCCGCAAGTTATTCAGTGAAATTGCCCTTATCGAAGAACAACATGTAACTCAATATGAATCACTTGAAGACCCAACTTGCACATGGCTAGAAAATTGGGTTATGCATGAATACACTGAAGCATATCTTTATTATTCCATGATGCAAGACGAAACTGATGAATATATTAAAAACATTTGGGAAGAACATTTTAACATGGAGGTTGCTCACCTCAGGCTTGCTTGTGATATGCTTGAAAAATACGAGCAGAAAACATATAAAGACCTTTTGCCAAAACCAGCATTTCCAAAACTTTTAAAATTTGGTGAAAACAAAAAATATATTCGTGAAGTTATTGAAAACACCGTTCACTTAACAAGCAACCAAGAAGATTATATTTTAAGCACAAAATTGCCAAAAGATGCTTTATTTTTTAGACATCAAAAAACACTTAACAGCAAAACAGCAGACGAGCCAAGCCACCATGTTATAAATTTGGCAATTGAAAAATTTGGTGAAGATTATCGCTATCAGGAAAAACCGCACCCAATAAAAGAACTTAATAACCGCAAGGAAGACAACACCACAGTTGGCAGAGAGGGAATGGAAAATGTTCACTAATTAGCGAACATTTTTCTCAAAACCCATATAAAACTCATTTTTCAAAACAAAATAAATTTAAGAAGATAAATAACTTTTTTCATCCTTTTTCTAAAATACAACACAAAAATTTTATGTTAAAGTTAAAATTTTTTTTAAAAAATCTCTCAAACTCTACGGAGCGTGGGAGTTTTTTTCTTTTTTTCATGCTATAATATGAACAAAAGGAGGGAAAAATGAACCTTATTGAAACAGGAAATTTTATAAAAGAACAAAGAAAGGCACAAAAATTAACGCAAGTGCAACTTGCACAAAAATTGTCTGTGAGTGAAAAAACAATTTCAAAATGGGAGTGTGGAGACGGTTTCCCAGACACAAGTTTGATTTTGCCACTTTGCCACGCTCTTCAAATAAGCGCAAACGAACTTTTATCGGGTAAAAAACTTTCAAAAGAAGAATATCAAAAAAATGCCGAACAAAATTTGTTAGAGTTAAAATCACAGCAAGAACGAACAACAAAATTTTTGCTTACACTTGAAATGGTGGTTGGCTATATGAGTTCCATTTGCGCCATGATGTTTATCTTTATTGCATCATTCTGTCCTCTTGTTACCGCTTTGAGAATTGTTCTAATCTGCATTGCATTTATTATTTTTGCTGTTGGAATTCACTTCTGCTTGCTCATTGAAAAAGATGCTGGCTATTATGAATGCGCACATTGCCATAACAAATATATTCCAACATATAAACAAGTTATATCATCCATGCACATGGGCAGAACAAGATATATGAAGTGTCCAAAATGCAACAAAAAAAGCTGGCAGAAAAAAGTTGTTAAATAGAAATTTTCAAACAAAACCCAGCAACCTTTTGATTTTTTTAAAACATAAGAAATAATCACAAAGTTAAAAAAATTCATTAATAAAACAACAAAAAATCAATATAAAGCATAATTTTTTGCATTTTTTATATATTTTTAAAAAAACACAACGCTTTAAACATTTTATTTTACCTTTATAGATTAATTGTTTTTGAAATTTTTTATCTTTAAATTTTTTATAATTTATAAAATCAACATATTTTAAAAATTGCTTTTGTTAAAGGCAATTTTTTATTTTAATCTTTTAAATCATACCACGCACTCATGTGATGAACGCTGATTCCAAAGTTTGAAAAATTTTCACCACAATTTGTTTTTATAATTTTTTGCAATTTTTCAAGTTGGTCATCTAATGTCCTTTTTCCCTCTTCAAAAAAAGTGATGTTTTCCCCTTCGCTAGATTCCGCTGTCTCAACACACAGAAAAAGTTTTTTATTTTGCTTGTTTGCATAATCAAGCTCATCCTCTGCCAAAGAATAAATTTGTTCGGCAGAATCTCGATAGCTCATAACAAAAACCCTGCTGGCAAAATCAATTACAAACTTATATGCTTCCTTTGTCTCGCCATTTAATGAAACAGAAAAATTAAGCCATGCGGGAATATCAAAATCGAATTTTATATCTTTATTTCCTTGAGCTGTGGTAACAAAACAGACAAACTCAACATATTCTTGCACCATTGCAGTTCTTTGCTCATCTGTTGCATCTTTCCACTCTGGGCTTTGATGAGGTTCAACATCCAAATGAACACCACAAAATTTGTTTTCTGAAGTCGTTTGATATGCTTTGAATTTATCAAGCCAACTCTCTAGAATTGAACGGTCTGAAATCATTTTATAATTTCCAGTTAAAGCATAGACATCAATACCCAAATTGTTTGCCTTGCCAACAAAGGCATTTATATCTTGGTCAAACTCGCTTACAGACAAATATATTTCAGTAACTTTGTTTTGAGAGGCAAAAGCAAGATATTCATCTGCATTTTGAATACCACTCCACCACCAAACGCCTTTTGACCTTTTATCATCATAAACACATAAAAGAATAACAGCAGAAATTATTCCTGCCAGCAAAACACAAATTAAACAAATTATAACAATGTTTTCACTTTTTGCTTTCATTAAACTAATTATACAAAAATATTTTAAAAATATCTAATAAAAACAAGAAATTTACTTAAAAATAAACAAAAATTTAAAAAATAAGCACAAAAAATGCTTTGTGCTTATAAAATACAAAGATAAGAACATAAAAACAATTTAGATTTACACTCTTTGTTAAATAACAGTTACTCTTACCTCATCTAAATATTTCATGTTTCTCCTTTTTTTGCTATATTTATATAAAAACTTGATTGTTTGCTTAAAATATAAGATATTAACCTCAAAAATTGCATCAATCTTCCGTTACAAAACAAAGGAACCTTCCCAACTGGGACGAGCAGTTCCTTTTTGTTTGTTCTGTTTGTTTACATCAACAATATTCTCCGCTTTGCCAAATAAAAAATTTTTGTTTCCTAAATAATCTTAAAACATTTTATCTAATTTGTCACTTTCTCAATTCCAAGCCGTCTTTAAAGGCATTGCCAACCCTTTCGCCAATTTTATAATATCCGTGAGTAAAAGGGTCAAAAGCAATTGCTTGCAAGACTTCAACATCAACACTTTCGCCATTTAAAACGCTTTGGTCGGCAGACACATTTTTAACCCTGCCAACAACACCACAATCACTCATTCTTTCAAACTCACATTCAAGGCAAATGGGAAATTCGTTGATAATTGGTGCATCAACATTTGTTGATTTTTCAAAACTAAGCCCACTTTGTTGCAGTTTGTTTGAAACTCTGTTCCCAGTCTCAATACCAAAAAAGTCTGCCTCTTTAACATGCTTTGCATCTGCCATGCTTACTGTGAACGCTTTTCTTTCCATTATGTTTTTAAACGTTTTATGTGTCTGTGATAGATTTAGCACAATTTCATCACTTTCTAGCATCATACCCCATGCAGCATTCATCACGTTAACACTGCCGTCCTCATTAAAAGTTGCAATCATCAAAACTGGCATTGGAAAAATTGCATCTGTTGTTTTAATGTTTTTTCTCATGATAAAACCTCCTAACAAATATAGACTATTATAACACACCGCAGAAAACTTTGTTAAGCGTTTTTATCATCAAAATTCTGTTACAGCAACTTATAATTTTGCACAAATTTAAAAACAAAATAATAGCAACATATGCTGCAGAAAAATTAAAAAATCATTCCCCCTCCTTTTAGCACAAAAAACTTTTAATAAAGATAATTTTATCTTTTGCTAAAAAATTTATATAATTAAATTTTCTTCTTGCATAAATTTTAAATTTCAAAAATTGTGCTGTGAATGTGAATATGTGGATAACTTTTGTGCTAAATTTTATTTTAGTTACAGATTTTAATTTATAGATTTAAAAAAACTGGTTGTTTATAAAATTTTTGTGTAATTTTTATTTACAATATAATGATATAAAAAACATAAAAAGTGCTTGACTTAGAGCGCACTCCAAGTTATATAATAAAAAAGTGGAGGATAAAATGAACATAAGAAGTTGCAAAAAAGTTTAACATTTCTGCGGATACCTTGCGCTTTTATGAAAAAGAAGGGCTGATTGCCAGTGTTCCAAGAACAAGCGGAATAAGAAACTATGGCGAAAAAGAACTTGAAAACATTGAGTTTATTCTTTGCATGAGAAATGCAGGACTTTCTGTTGGAGTTTTAAAAGAATATATGAACCTGATTAAACAAGGAGATAAAAGCATTGAAAAAAGGAAAGAACTTTTATCAAACCAACGAACAGAATTAAAACAAAAACTAGACAAAATGCAAAAAGCATATGACAGACTAAATTATAAAATTGATGTTTTTTATCCAAAACTGTTAGAAAAAGAGAAGAATTTATTAAATTAAAACAATTAAAAGAGGTGTTTTATGGAAAAATCAAAAGTATATTTCACAAAGGACATTTCATCACAAGGGCTAATCAAAATTTTTGAAGCACTTAACCGAGAGTTAAAAGGCAAAGTTGCAGTAAAAATTTCAACAGGTGAACCGGGTGGACATCACTTTTTAAGCCCTCAACTTATAAAGCCACTTGTTGATAAACTGAGTGGAACCATTGTTGAATGCCTGACAGCATATCATGGCAAGCGCTTTGAAGCAAAAGACCACTGGCAAACAATTAAAGACCATGGCTTTTATGACATCGCTCCTTGCGACCTTATGGATGAAGATGGCGAAATGGAAATCGCACTTGAAGGCGGAAAACATCTAAAAGGACACAACATTGTTGGAACTCATCTTAAAAACTATGACTCTATGCTGATGCTTTCACACTTTAAAGGGCACGCAATGGGTGGATTTGGTGGTGCACTTAAAAACATGAGCATTGGCGTTGCATCAAAAAATGGCAAGGCATGGATTCACTCTTGGGGAAACACCACCGAACCAGACAAATGCTGGGACTTTGCAGACAACCAAGATGCATTTCTTGAAAGCATGGCAGAGGCGTGTAAGGCTGTTGTGACCTTTTTTAAGCCAGAAAACATGGCATATATCAATGTTGCAAACAACCTTTCAATAGACTGCGACTGCGATGCAAACCCACACGCACCAGAAATGGCTGATATTGGAATTTTTGCCTCACTTGACCCTGTTGCAATTGACCAATGTTGCTATGACCAAATTATGAATTCAGCAGATAAAGGCAAAGCGTCACTTGTAAACCGCATGATTGAAAAACACGCCATTCACACAGTCGAAGAAGCCGAGCGCCTTGGACTTGGAAGCCGTGAATATGAAATCATAGATATTGATAAATAAAAAATTTTTTTATTTCTAGTTTTTAACACTGATTAAAAAAGAGTTTACTGATAAAAAGTATAACTCTTTTTTATTTTTCCAGTTTTAAAGTTTGCAAACTTTATGATAATTTTAAAAACTTGTTTTAACTTATAGTTCTATATCAAATTTTTTTATATTAATCATTTTGCACAAAATGGTTTATATAACAATTTATAAATAAAAAAATCTTCTTATCTAAATGATAGGAAGATTTTTTTAAGATATCTATGCCTTGGTTTTTCTAATTTGAAAATCTTTTTTTGGAAATTTATTTTGCTTCATGTAATCAACAAAGGCAAAATAGTCTTCTGGAATTCCAATATCAATATAATAGCCGTCATATTTGTATGCCCCGTATTTTTGCTTTGGAATGTTTGGAATTAAATAATCAACTTCGTGTGAAAACTTTTTCCCAAGTTCTGGGAGGCTATCAAAAATGTTCTTCTTTACCACATAAACACCAAGATTAACATTGCCATGCTTTGTTGGTTGTTTTTCAATGAAATCAATCACTGAATAGCCATCGTCTGCTATAATAACATTTCCAAACCTCGAAAAATTATCCATCGGCTTTACCGCCATTGTTTCTTGCACGCCTGTTTTTCTGGTTTGTTCCAGCATTTGATTTAGGTCAATTTCAAGCCAGATGTCGCCATTCATAACAACAGCATAATCATCATCAACAAACTGCAAAGCCTGTTTCATGGCTCCACCTGTAAGCAATGGCTCGTCTTCTTCGGAATAAACAATTTCCATTCCGTTATAGTCATCACCAAAATAATCTCTTATTATATCTTTTTTATAGCCAGTTGCAAAAACAACCTTATTAACGCCAAAGTTTGACAATCTATCAAGTTGAAGTTGCATAAATGGAACACCGTTTATTGGTGCCATTGGTTTTGGCACATCACTAATAACATCTCTAAGTCTAGTTCCCAGACCACCACATAAAATAATTACTTGCATATTAAATCCCTCGTATATTTGTCATTTTAGCATAAACTGAAATTCTCTGTCAAGCACTCATTTTTATATTTCAACTTAGATATAATAATTTTCAAAACAAAAGTGATAAATTTAACCAAATTTTTTGTGATATATTTCATTAAAGACTTAACTTCTAGTCTAGCAGTTTTTCTGCCACCTCTGTTAAATCATCAACATATTTTTTTGAACTTTTCACAATTCTTTCGTCCAGATTTCTGCCACGAGCAAAAGAAAGTTTGCAATTTTTAAGGCATTCAACATCATTAAAGCCATCACCAAAATAGATTATATCTTCAGCCTGTTTTGCAAAATTTTTGTTATCCTTTTCAAGTTTAACAATTTTTAAAAGCGCATTCCATTTTGTGCCAGTTCCAACAAGACAAATATCATAGTGATTATCTTCATAGATTGCATAATTTGTGTCTGCATATATTTTTTTAAGTTTATCATATAACAAAGCTCGGCTACTGGAATAAATTGCCATACCATAAATTCCGTCAGCATTTTTGATTATTTCTTCATCAGTTTTCCTTACGCATTCAATTGGAACACCCAACATACCCTTTTTGCTTTCATTGTCAATAACAAAGTCAATGATTTTTTGCCTCTTTTCGTCTTTTGGGTGCGAAACAATATAACTGCTGGTAGTGGTATAAAGTATTATGGCATCTTTATCTTGGTCATAAATTTGTTTTATACTGCTGATAAGCAAATCTTTATCCATTTGAGCATCATATATCATTTCGCCATTTGGAGCATAGATAACCGAGCCATTTATTGTGGCACAATATACCCTCATAGATTTTAAATTTCCAAACTGTTGTTTTGCTTTGTGTAAAAAAGCATCAATAAGTTTTTTGTTGTTTCCCGTTGCAAAAATAAGATTATTTTTTGCCAAATTTTCATGTTCTAGCATTGGAAAAACATCGCTATCTATCTCTCCATTTTTTTTAAGAAGAGTTCCATCTATATCAAAAGCAAAAGTTTTCATTATATTCTCCTTTGTAAATTTATAACAATAAAGGGCTTGCGCCCAAAAATTAAACATCAACTTTTAAATTATAAACATACTTTTCTGTTTCTTTAATTATATTTGCCATTGTTTTAACAACAAGCACAGGGTTAATTCCAGATGCCGTCTCTCCCGAAAGCATGGTTGCAGTTGCCTCTTCATAAATAGCACCCGCCACATCATTTACTTCGGCTCTGGTTGGACGAGTTGAGTTTGTCATGCTCTCAAGCATTTCGGTTGCAACAACACACATTTTCTGCTCGACATTGCAAAGTGAAATAAGCCTTTTTTGAATTGGTGGAATTTTTTCAAGCGGTATTTCCACACCCAAATCGCCACGGGCAACCATCAGCCCATCGCTTACTGATAGAATGGACTGTGCGTTTTTTACGCCACTTGCGTTTTCAATCTTAGAAATAATTTTGATGTTTTCGCCACCATTTTCTTTTAAAAAGTTTTTTATATCCAAAACATTTTGCTTGTTAGATACAAAACTGATTGCCAGATAGTCGGCTTTGTTTTTGATTGCAAACAAAATGTCTGCCTTATCAGCCTGAGAAAGATATGGTGTGCTTGGAACAAGTTTTGGAACATTAAGCCCCTTGTTGTTAGAAAGTTTGCCACCAAACAAAACCTTTGTTGTTATATCGGTTTTTGTTACCCTGGTAACCTCAAACACAAGAAGACCATTGTTGGCAAAAATCTTGGTGCCTTTTCTAACTTCGTTTGGAAGTGCCTTATATCTAAGCCCAACTTCTTTTTCATTGCCAATTATATCTCTTGTGGTAAAAACAAACTGCTGTCCTATTTCAAGATTAACCGACCCATTTTCAAAATAGCCAATTCGAATTTCTGGGCCTTTGGTATCAATCATCAGTTTTAGTTTGCCCTTATCTCTAAGGTTAACCATCTCATCAATAAGTTTTTGGTGGCTTTCATGCGTTCCGTGACTCATGTTAAGGCGAGCAATATCCATTCCTTCTTTGCTCATTTCTTTTAAAATGCTTTCTGTTGCACACGCTGGACCAATGGTGCAAATGATTTTTGTAATTTTTTTCATAACAGAATTATTATATATCAATTTTGCAAAAAAAAGCAAATAAAATGCAAAAAATTTTTAAAAAATTTGAAAAATAGAATATCTCTTCTTGCCATAGTATTATCAATGTGTTATAATTCTCAAAATAAAAGGAGAACAAAATGAAAACTAATCTTTGGGAAAAATGTTCAAAAGAAAAAAGACAAGAAATAGAAAATTTCTGCACCGAGTATAAAGAATTTTTAAGCAACAACAAGACCGAGCGTGAATGCATTAATTTTGCCAAGAAAATGGCTGAAAAAAATGGCTTTTTATCTTTGGAAAAACTGATGAAAAACCCAAAACAGTTAAAAGCGGGCGACAAAGTTTATGCAATCAACATGCAAAAAGCAATTGTTTTGTTCATTGTGGGCAAACAGCCACTTGAAAAGGGAATTAACATTGTTGGAGCGCACATTGACTCGCCTCGCTTTGACCTTAAGGCAACGCCTTTTTATGAAAGCAGTGGATTTTGCATGCTGGATACCCATTATTATGGCGGAATTAAAAAATATCAATGGACAGCACAGCCAATGGCACTTCATGGTGTGATTGTGCGAAAAGACGGAACAAGCGAAAATGTTGTGATTGGCGAGGATGATGGCAATGGATTTTGCTTTACTGACCTTTTGCCTCATCTTGAAAAAGAGACAAAGCGTGAATTTGGAGGGGAAGACCTCAATTTGATTGCTGGAAACATTGCAAAAGAAGATGCAAAAGAAGAAAAATTTATTGCAGGTATTCTTGATATATTAAAAGATAAAAACATTTCAAAAGAGGACTTTTTCTCTGCTGAAATTGAAATTGTTCCTTCTGGAAAAGCAAGAGATTGTGGACTTGATAAAAGCATGGTTATGGCCTATGGTCAAGATGACCGCTCTTGTGCCTTTACCTCTCTTAAAGCAATTCTTGAAACAGAAAAGCCAGAATATTCTGTTATGTGTATGTTGGTTGATAAAGAAGAAATTGGAAGTGTTGGTGCAACTGGTATAAGAAGCAAATATTTTGAAAATTGTCTAGCAGAAATAATGAATCTTTGTGGTCAATACAGCGAACTGAAAATGCGTCGCTGTCTTAACCGCTCGAACATGATTTCTGCTGATGTAACCGCTGCTGTTGACCCAAACTTTCCTGCTCCATTTAATGCTACAACTGATGCACATCTTGCAAAGGGTATTTCTTTTAACAAATATACGGGCAGTCATGGAAAATATGGAGCAAATGATGCAAACCCAGAATTTATTGCTCAGTTAAGAGAAGTGTTAGACAATGAAAAAATTTCCTTTCAGGCAACAGAAATGGGAAAAGTTGACCAGGGTGGAGGCGGAACCATTGCCTATCTTATGGCAACATATGGAATGAATGTAATTGATGCTGGAATTCCTGTCCTTAATATGCATGCACCTTGGGAAATTACCAGCAAAATTGATGTTTTTGAAGCATATCGTGCATATAAGGCATTCTATAAGATGAAAATTAAAGAATAATAAT